>JAOZSC010000195.1 GCA_029939875.1 Desulfobacterales bacterium | reverse complement strand
TCAACATCCTGGGCGGCTACCGCAACACCTCGACGTTTGTCATCACCGGCCTTGACGTGGAGGCCAAAGCGGCCATTATCGAAGAAACCCTTTTTACCAGCCTGGGCGGCAAGAATCAATTTCAGCAGGTGGACATTCAGTTGATCCGCACGGACAAACTCGACCCGCCAACCAACGAGCAGGCCTGCGCCCAATTGAAAGTGTCCGTGCTGGACCCGGATGCCGGGAAAGTCGGCCGGGCATTTTCGTCTAAAACCGTGGAAATGGCGCTTGCCAGTATTCCGGGGTTTACGATGACTGCACCTCCCGGAGACGGCTCGCCGGTAATCGTGCACTGGCCGGCGCTGGTTTCCAGACGCCATATCCCCCAGCGGGTTGTGGTGATGGACAAACAGCTGTGGGTCGAATCGGACGAGTGGGAACCCATTGCCTCCCCACCCCGGCCGTTGCCGGTCTCAATTCCGGAAGCTCCCGGGGGAAAAACCGTAAAACGGCCGCTGGGCCGTATCTTTGCCACCCGATCCGGCGACAAGGGCGGCAACGCCAATCTGGGAATCTGGGGCAAAACCCCTGAAGCCTTCGCATTTCTCAATACATTTTTAACGGTTGAAAAAATCAAGCAACTTTTGCCGGACATGTCGCCCTACGATATCGAACGCTACGAAATCCCCAATCTGCTGGCACTGAATTTTTATATCAAGGGGGTGCTGGGCGACGGGGTTGCAGCCTCGGTGAGAAGTGACCCCCAGGCAAAAACCCTCGGGGAATATCTGCGAGCCAAAATCGTCGACATCCCGCAATCCCTGCTGACAGATTAGTACCTGACTCTTGCAAAATTCAGGTAGTAAGTTCTCAAAAAACAGGGTAACTTGCTGTCAATAGAGCGCAATATGTGTTTTGGTTGAGCGTTTTGTCCATTTGGGGAAAAAAGCCATCGGATCGGTTGGCGTTAAAAATCTTAAGCTGTTTGAGGAGCTTGCGACGAGTTCTTAAGATTTAGCCAACCGATTCGATGGCGCCCCAAATGGACACCTTTAGCGAAATCAAAATGCATATTGCGCGCGGCGCCCCAACTTTTTGAGAAATTACGAAAACAGCGGTTATGATTCTTTTAAAGTTCCCCTTTTAACGGCATCCGGGCCGAATTTCCGGGTGATTGTCGCAACGGTTTGATCAATCGTCTCCCAGGCGCCGTCGGATTCGCGCACGCTGTCAAACAAGCCCATCTGCACCGGTGAGGCGGCCGGCACAAGGCCGGCGGCACCGACTCCGATCAGCCGAATTTTTTGGGTGCAGCGGTAATTTTCCAGCAGCCCGGCGGCATGCCGGTAAATGGTCTCAGACGAACGTGTCGGTCGGTCAAGGGTTTTGCTGCGCGTAAATTGCTTGAAATCCGCGTGTTTGATCTTCAAAATGATGGTCCGGGCTCTCAGGTTGGCCTTTCTGAGCTGCCGGGCCACTTCTTCGGATTGCTGTAGAAGATGTTTGTTCAGCAGGCGTTTGTCCCGGCTGTCTTCGGCCAGGGTCCGTTCGCTGCTGATGGATTTGGGGGCCACCGCCGGCATCACCGTTGCCCGATCCCGGCCGGCGCAAAGCGCCATCAGGCGCAACCCGAATTTGCCCAGGCGGTCCAGCAGTATTTTTTGCGGAAATTTTTTGACATCTCCCAGGGTCCGGATGCCCATCTCCTGCAGCTGCCGAAAGGTTTTTGGGCCCACGCCGGGCACCTTTTGAATCGCCAGGGTTTCAATAAAAGGTGCCACTGCTTCGGCTTCGATAATGGTGAGCCCGTCGGGCTTGTCCATATCCGAGGCCACCTTGGCCAGAAACCGGAGCGGAGCCGCCCCTACCGAACAGGTCAGCTGAAGGCTGGTTTTAATCTCGACCTTGATTGCCGCTGCCACCGCTTTTGTATCGCCGTATAACTTTCGGCACCCGGAAATGTCCACGTAGGCCTCGTCAATGGAGACCACCTCCACCAGGGGCGAAAACCGACGCAAAATGGTCATGATTTTCTGAGAAATTTCTTTGTAACGCGCCCTGCGCGGGGCGATAAATATTGCCAGGGGACATTTTCCCCGGGCCTGAAAGATCGGCATGGCGGCGTGAATCCCAAATTTTCGGGCTTCATAGCTGGCCGCCACAACCACCCCGCGGCCGGAAGTTCCCCCCACAATAACGCATTTACCCTGCAGCCACGGGTTGTCCAGTTGCTCCACCGAGGCGTAAAAGGCATCCATGTCGATGTGTAAAATCATTTTCCAATTTTGCTCTTGTTTTATTATTAAATTTTGGTATGTTACAAAATTGTATTATTGATATTTAATCTCGACAGATTCGTAATAAATAACATGGGATTTTGGGACAAAATTTTATTATGAAGCCCCTTGAAGAAGTCACCCTGCTGTATGAAATCACCCGGGCGCTCAACGAGCACCTGGACTTGAAAAAATCCCTCTACAAGGTGCTGGACATCCTGTCCAGTTCCATGAACATGGTGCGCGGAACTATAACAATTTTAGACCCGGTGCGCAATGAGATAAACATTGAAGTGGCCCACGGACTGACTTCAAATGCCATGCGGCGGGTGAAATACAAGCTGGGAGAAGGCATTACCGGCAAAGTGATTGAAACCGGCCAGGCAGTGGCCATTCCAAAAATCAGCGAAGAACCCCTTTTTCTGGACCGCACCGGATCCCGCAAAAAACGCAGGGGCCGGGATCTGTCGTTTATCTGCGTACCCGTCAAAAAGGGCAAGCATGTTATCGGCGCACTCAGCGTCGACCGGCCCTTTGACGGGTCTTACCCTTTAAAGAGCGGGGAAAAACTGCTGGCGGTGATTGCCGCCATGATTGCCGGCCACGTCATCAAGCTTGAAACCATCCGCATGGAAAAAGAACGGCTGCGAGAGGAAAACCGTCGGCTGCAAAACGTGCTGAAAGACAAATACAGCATCAGTAGCATTATCGGCAACAGCAACAAAATGCGGGAAGTTTTTCAGATGGTCTCCCAGGTATCCAAAAGCAATGCCACCGTTCTGATCCGCGGCGAAAGCGGCACCGGCAAGGAACTGGTGGCCAATTCCATCCACTACAACAGCCTGCGGAAAAAAATTGCCTTTGTTAAAGTAAATTGTGCCGCCCTGCCGGCCACCCTGATTGAAAGTGAGCTTTTCGGCCATGAAAAGGGTGCCTTTACCGGTGCCATCAAGAAAAAAATCGGAAAATTCGAGCTTGCTCACAAGGGGACCATTTTTCTGGATGAAATCGGCTCCCTGGGCCTGGATGTCCAGGCCAACCTGCTGCGCATCCTGCAGGAAAAGGAATTCGAGCGAGTGGGCGGGCAGCGAACCCTCAAAACCGATGTGCGCATTATTGCCGCCACCAACAAAAATCTGGAGCGCGCCGTGGCCGATGAGAGCTTTCGGGGGGACCTGTATTACCGGCTGAACGTGTTTCCCATTTATTTGCCGCCGCTGCGCGAGCGCAAAACCGACATCCTGCTGCTGGCCGACTTTTTTCTTGAAAAATACGCCGGACAGAACCACAAGGATATCAAGCGCTTTTCAACACCGGCCATCGACATGCTCATGGAGTATCACTGGCCGGGCAACGTGAGGGAACTGGAAAACTGCATCGAGCGGGCCGTGCTGCTGTGCGAAGAAGGGGTAATTCACAGCTACCACCTGCCGCCGACCCTGCAGACCGGCAAGGAATCCGATACCGTGCCGACCCTGTCACTGGATGACACCGTGGCCAGCCTGGAAAAGGAGATGATCATCGATGCTCTGAAAAACACCCGGGGCCACGTTACCGCCGCGGCCGGGATACTCAAAACCACGGTGCGCAAATTCGCCTACAAGGCACAAAAGTACGGGGTGGACTATCGCCACTACCGCTAAACTTGTTACAAACCTTCATCTCTTACCCGCTGGTCCGCTGGCAGCTGACTGCTCGTTGGAAAAATATGCTCACGCAAGTAGTAGCAGATAGCTCATAGCTGACAGCTGAAAGTCCAAAAGAAAAAAGTCCTTTCCCCTATAAGCTAAACTGATGACACAAGCCCGGCACCCGCCGCTTTGGCTTTTGTCAATATGTCTGAATCATTTCTTGCCGATTTCCGATCAATACCGGCTCCATATTGATGAAAAAATTCATAACTACCGGCCCCCAGGGAAAGCGGGATCAAGTTAAGCCATTCGTTCAAATGATCATAAAATTGCGGAAAAAGCACTGGCGGTTCAGGATCGCCACGGGAAATGGTAAATATAAATTTTTTACCAGCCGGAAATTCCGACTTCATTGTCTGTTCACCTGTTTGCGGATTTTCTCCGAACTCAAAAAAGCTGTAGAGGCGGTCCACCAGCATTTTAAACTGCGCTGAGACATGATACCAGTAGACCGGGGTTCCCATGACAATGGCATCATAGGCTGTCATGTCCTGAAGTAATATCGTCAGGTCATCTTTCTGGACACATTTTCCCAGATGCTTTTTGCACCCCTCACATCCCAGGCATCCATGTATATTTAATTCCCTTAAATTGACAAGACGAGTTTCTGCTCCTTTTTCCGCAGCCCCATTTAAAATCGACGCCACTAATGTTTGCGTGTTTGCCTTCTTTCTCGGACTGGCGTTAATACCGATAACTTTCATGAGATTTCCTTTTTAGCTATTTAGACGTTATATAAAAAAGCCGTTACTGACTGGCCTGATTGACCAATTCAGGCAACAACGATGCTGACTTCCAATCCTTCATATCGTTATAGAATTGTTTGAATTTATGCATCAAAAAGCAGTAGCCCGCCTGGCCGGCGGGCTACTGCTTTTTGCAAGGCTATATATCATAGTAGAGGTAAAACTCATGGGGATGCGGGCGCAGTTTGATGTCGTTGACCTCGTTTTCGGTTTTATAATCAATCCACATGTCGATGGCATCCTGGGTAAAAACATCCCCTTTTAATAGAAACTGCTGGTCGGCTTTCAACGCTTCCAAGGCTTCTTCCAGGGAACCCGGGGCCGAGGGGATTTCGGCCAGTTCTTCCGGCGGCAGGTTGTAGATGTCCTTGTCCAGGGGATCGCCCGGATCGATTTTGTTCTGGATGCCGTCGAGGACCGCCATCAGTATGGCGGAAAACGCCAGATAGCCGTTGCAGGACGGATCCGGGGTCCTGAACTCGATGCGTTTGGCCTTGGGAGAGGTGGAGTACATGGGTATGCGCAGCGCGGCACTGCGGTTGCGGCTGGAATAGGCCAGGTTCACCGGGGCCTCGAAGCCCGGCACCAGCCGCTTGTAGGAATTGGTGGTCGGGTTGGTAAAGGCGCACAGGGCCTGGCAGTGCTTTAGGATCCCGCCGATGGCAAACAGCGCCTCCTGGGATACCCCGGCATACTTGTCACCGGCAAACAGGGGCTGATCCCCGTTCCAGATGCTGATGTGGGTGTGCATGCCGGTGCCGTTATCCTCAAAAAGCGGCTTGGGCATAAAAGTGACCGTGTGGTTGTTGCGGTAAGCGACGTTTTTAAGAACATACTTGAACCACATCAGCTGGTCGGCCATCTGCAGCAACGGTTTGAAGCGCATGTCGATTTCGCCCTGGCCGGCGGTAGCCACCTCGTGATGCTGGGCTTCCACATCAATGCCCAGGCTTTCAAGGGTCAGCACCATCTCCGAGCGCAGGTCCTGGAACTTGTCCATGGGCGGCACCG
>JAOZSC010000194.1 GCA_029939875.1 Desulfobacterales bacterium | reverse complement strand
GATTCCTACGATCGATTTTTCCCGAGTCAGGATACGCTGCCAAGGGGTGGATTTGGGAACTTAATTGCTCTTCCGCTGCAGGCAAAACCGCGAGAGAACGGAAACAGTCTCTTTGTGGATCAAAACTTTAATCCTTATCCGGACCAATGGGCTTTCCTGGCTTCAATCCGACGTATGCGGCTCGCAGAAGTACAATCCGTAGTTGATCAGGCTGCCTATCGGGGTGGGGTGCTTGGGGTCAGGTTTGTCAGCACCGATGAAGATGATATTTTGCCCTGGCTGTACAGCCCCTCCGGCAGAAAACCTGAAATCAAGGTTGTGGAGCCTTTGCCGGACAGCGTGGATATTGTACTCGCAAATCAAGTTTACGTTCGCAAAGAAGGCCTACCACCGGTTTTAAAAAATAAATTAATCCGTTTAGCCGCTTTCCAAAACCCCGAGTTTTACAAAGCACAGGCAATGCGTTTTCCGACATTTGATAAACCCCGCATTGTCCATTGTTGCGAGGACTTTCCAAAACATATCGGCCTACCGAGGGGATGTCTTGAAGATACAACTGAATTGCTCCATTCTTTGGGGATTCAAGTAAGAATTGTCGATGAGAGATTCGGTGGAGTCCAGGTGAAAGCTCAATTTGCCGGTGCATTAAGGCCGGAACAGCAGGCGGCCGCCGATGCTCTCCTGGAACACGATACCGGTGTATTAGCTGCATCAACCGCCTTTGGGAAAACGGTGGTTGCCACATATTTAATTGCGAAACGATCTGTAAACACTTTGATCCTGGTTCATTTAAAAGAGCTTCTCTACCAGTGGATCGCACGATTGAATACTTTCCTTGATGTTTCCGCAAATGATATAGGACAAATCGGTGGAGGAAAACGTAAACCGACCGGCATTATTGATGTTGCAACGATTCAAAGCTTGGGCCGAAAGGGTGTCGTAGATGATATTGTCGCAGAATACGGCCATCTCATTGTAGACGAGTGCCATCATATTTCCGCGAGGAGCTTTGAGATCGTTGCCCGCCAGTGCAAAGCCAAATACGTGACCGGCCTTTCAGCGACAGTAACCCGTAAAGATGGTCACCATCCGATTATATTTATGAATTGTGGGCCGGTTCGACACAAGGTTGATGACAAGAAACAGGCCGCAGCAAGACCATTTGCCCACAAGGTCATCGCCAGGAAGACAAACTTTCAGATGCCCGCATCCTTTGAAGCGGATCGATACACCGCCATTCATGAAATTTACAAATCACTTTTACAGAGTGACGAACGCAACAAGATGATTGTCACTGATGTAATGAACGCGATTGAAAACAATCGTTTTCCGGTGATTCTGACCGAACGTAAGCAGCATCTTGAAACACTAAAAAGTTTGCTCGAAAACAAAATTCAAAATCTAATTATCATGAAAGGCGGGATGGGGAAAAAGCAGCGTCAGGCCGCTTTAAACGCACTTGAATCTCTTCCAGATGATGCAGAAAAAGCAGTGCTTGCTACCGGCCGGTACTTAGGGGAAGGGTTCGACGACGAAAGGCTTGACACCTTATTTTTAACTTTGCCGGTTTCGTGGAGAGGAACTCTCAATCAATATGCCGGTCGTTTGCACAGAATTTACGACAGCAAAAAGGAGGTCTTGATTTACGATTACGTGGATTTAGACGTGCCGGTTTTGGCAAGAATGTATGATCGGCGAATTAAAGGCTATCGTTCAATAGGCTATGAAATCAATGATGAACAATCCTGAATGGGGGCTGTTATCCATCCCGAACGGTGCGAAAATCGGTCCTAAAATCGCATATGATCGCATATCGTAAAAAACTGTCCCAGTAAGTAGCTAAGAACGTTGATAAAAAAATAATTGGTGCCGAAGGCCGGACTTGAACCGGCACGGGCGTGGCCCACTACCCCCTCAAGATAGCGTGTCTACCAAATTCCACCACTTCGGCACGTTTTCAAAATGACAGCTGCGATGGCAACGGCAAATTCAGGGGGCTGGTTTTGCCGGTTGCGAGTTGCCGGCTCCGGTTGCCGGCGCTGTGTTGCCGGTGACCGGGGCCTGGCTTTCAATAGGAGCCCTGGTGTCGGTGAGAACTGATGGCGCTTCACCGCGATGGCTGGACAGGTAAGCAAGGCCCAGCGATGTGAGCATGAATACGACAGCAGCCGCAGTGGTGGCTTTACTTAAAAACGTAGAGGCCCCGGTGCTACCGAACAATGTCTGGCTGCCTCCGCCGCCGAACGCAGCACCCATATCCGCGCCTTTGCCGGTCTGCAGCAATACAATCATAATCAGCGCGATGGAAACGACAATATGTATGATGATTAAGAATAGAGACATGATTTTCCTTGATATTTAGCAAAATGGGGAGCCTTGAGGCGTCCTCCGAAAAAAGGTTAGTTGAATTTTACGATCTGGCTGAAAGAATCCGCCTCCAGGCTCGCTCCACCCACCAGTGCGCCGTCAATGTCCGGCATGTCCATCAAGTCGGTGATATTGCCGGGCTTGACGCTGCCACCATATAAAATCCGCATGGCGCCGGCCAGCGCCGGGCTGAAAGTTGTTTCGATCAGCGACCGGATGTATTGATGCACTTCCTGGGCCTGTTCACGGCTGGCTGTTTTCCCGGTCCCAATGGCCCACACCGGTTCGTAGGCAATGATCAGCGAACCCAGGTCCTGCGGAACATAGCCTTGTAACCCGATTTTTACCTGTTTGTCAAGTACCGAAAACGTTTGTCCGGATTCACGTTCGCCTTCGGTTTCCCCAACACAGAGCACCGGCAGTAAATCCGCGTCGAGCGCGGCGCGAATTTTGCGGTTGACCGTATCGTCTGTTTCACCGAAATATTGGCGCCGTTCCGAATGACCGATGAGCACATAGCGGCACCCGGATGCCGTCAGCATTTGCGCAGAGATCTCACCGGTATAGGCCCCCTGTTTTTCCCAGTGCAGGTTCTGGGCGCCGAGGCCGACCCGGCTGTCTGCAACAACTTTTGAGACCGGATCCAGGGCGGTAAAAGCCGGTGCGATCATGATGTCCACCCCGGTGGTGTCGGCCACCAGGTCGACCAGTTGTCCGGCGGTTTCAACAGCCTCGGAAGCGGTCTTAAACATTTTCCAGTTTCCGGCAATCAGCGGGATTCTGTTTACCATTTTCGTCTCCTAACGTTTCTGTCTGATTTTGTCCTTCAAGAATCCAAGTGCCGTGTTTTGTTACAGCTCCGCTCCGATCATCGCCGCCAGGTCCACCATGCGATGGGAGTAACCGGCCTCGTTGTCATACCAGGAAAGCACCTTGACCATCTTGTCGACAACATAGGTGGTGGGGGCATCCACGGTCGAGGACAGGGGCACGCCGTTGAAGTCAATCGACACCAGCGGCTCATCGCTGTAACCCAGGATTCCCGCCAGAGATTCCTCCGAGGCCTGCTTCAGGGCCTCGTTGACCTCCGAGACGGTGACAGATTTTTCAACCGTGACCACCAGATCGACGATGGAAACATTGGGGGTCGGCACCCGGATGGCCAGGCCGTTGAGTTTGCCGGCCAGTTCGGGCAGCACCAGGGCCACTGCTTTGGCCGCTCCTGTGGTGGTTGGAATCATGGACAGGGCGGCTGCCCGGGCCCGGCGTAAGTCCTTATGGGGGAAATCCAACAGACGCTGGTCTCCCGTATAGGAATGTATGGTGGTCATCAGCCCATGGCGCAGGCCGTAGTTTTCAAGCAGGACCTTGGCCACCGGCGCCAGGCAGTTGGTGGTGCACGATGCATTGGATATTATGTGGTGCACCCGGGGGTCATACTGGTTGGAGTTGACTCCCATGACAATGGTAATGTCGGGGTCTGTGGCCGGGGCTGATATGATGACTTTACGTGCTCCGCAGGAAAGATGCTTGGAAGCGTTTTCGCGATCCCGGAACAGACCGGTGCATTCGGCGGCAATGTCGACGCCAAAGTCGCTCCAGCCGATTTGCTCTGGGTCTTTTACCGAGCGGATGGCGATGGACTTACCGTCGATTTTAATGCTGTTTTCGCTGGCGGTAATGTTATGGGCCAGGTTGCCGTGAACCGAGTCGTATTTTAACAGATGAGCCATCGTTTTTGCGTCGGTAAGATCATTGATGGCCACCACTTCTACCTCCGGATGCTCCAGGGATGCCCTGAAGACCATCCGGCCGATTCTGCCGAATCCATTGATTCCAAGTTTTATGCTCATGTTTCCTCCTGTAGTTTTTTTATCATCACCAAAGCGTCTTCTTTCGAATCCTCACAATATCCATACACGGTTTAACTCCGTTTGTTGCCCTTTAAAATCCCACTGGCCAGTGATATGCTCTTTTTCCCGAACTCCTCCAGGTCGGTCGCCAGTTGGGTAAGTTCTTTTTTGTCTCGCATACTGGCGGCCTGGACCAGGATCGGAAGGTTTACGCCGGATATCACCTCGATGTGGCCTTCTTCCAGAAACGAATAACTCAAATTGGACGGTGTTCCCCCGAACATATCCGTTAGGAGCAACACACCGTCAGAGCCTTTGACCGTTTTGATGTTTGTGGCAATTTTTGTCCGCAGTTTCTCAGCATTTTCATTCAGATCGATCGATACCGATACCATTGCCTCGGGTCGGCTGCCGATAATAAATTCCGCGGCTTCGATCAATGCCTCCCCTAACCGGCTATGGGTTACAACAACAATTCCGATCATAAATCACCTGGGTGTTCGCTTTTTTTCAATGGGTAAATGGTCATACCGGCTGATTAAGGTCGCGATGATTGAGTCCCACCGTTTTTCCTGTCACCCGGATGTATTCACATATGTGGCCGGCGATGGTTACGGAACGATGCCGGCCGCCGGTGCATCCGATGGCAATCGTTAAATAGGCCTTACCCTCCTTCTCATAGAGGGGAATCAAGTAATCGAGCAGATCCATATACTTATTAAGGAAGGCCCGAGTTTGCGCGTGGTTGAGGACGAAATCTTTGACCTGCTGTGTTTCTCCGTCCAGGTCTTTAAGCTCCGGAATAAAATACGGGTTTGTCAGAAAGCGAACGTCCATGATCAAATCCGCATCATGCGGTATGCCGAACTTGAAACCGAAGGACACGACATTGATGCGCATCGGCGCAATTTTTTTGCTCTTGCGGGCAATGTCAAGAATTGCTGATTTGAGCTCATGGACATTGAACCGGGAGGTGTCGATGATCCGATCCGCAGCCGATCTCAAGCCCTTGAGCTGTTGTTTTTCTGCCCGAATGCCCTCCAGCAGGTTTTTACCTGCCGACAGGGGGTGTTGTCTGCGCGTTGCGCTGTAGCGACGCACCAGGATTTCTTCTTCGGCTTCAAGAAAGAGGATGGCAAACCGGTAGCCTTTTTGCTTCAGCTCTTTGAATGCATCCTCATACTTGGACAAAAATCCCTTTTCACGCAGATCCATCACCAGGGCGATGCCTGTAATTTCAGAGTCGCGTTCGATGGGCAGTTCCAGGAATTTCGGCAGCAGGTCCACCGGCATATTGTCGACACAGTAAAAACCGGCATCCTCCAGGGCGGCCATTGCCGTGCTTTTGCCGGAGCCCGAAAGTCCTGTGATTATGAAAATGGTTATATTAAACACGTTGGCCTATTAAGGTATCTAAAATTCTTCGTCCTCCTCCTGGATAATATTAAATATTTCATCTCGGTCCGAGGCTTTCATCAGCCTGTGTTTGAACGGCTC
>JAOZSC010000193.1 GCA_029939875.1 Desulfobacterales bacterium | reverse complement strand
AGGCCCGGCGGCGTCGGAACCCGCTATCCGGACGGCTCCATCGGAACCTGTACCGTGTGCCATGAACGGCACACCTTTTCCATCGAGGATGCCAGGAAACCCGAAGCCTGCGGGGCCTGTCACCTGGGTCCGGATCATCCGAACATTGAAATTTTTCAGGAAAGCAAGCACGGCCAAAAATATCTGGTCGATGGCGAAAACTGGCGCTTTGACAGTCCGCCGGGGCTATGGCAACCGGGTGATTACAGTGCGCCAACCTGTGCGGTGTGCCATATGAGCGGTATCGGTGTACTGGCTACGACTCATAATGTCCAGGAACGGCTCAAGTGGGATCTGATGCACAAAAAGAGTGTCGTTCGCAGCGGTGACAGGGGCAACGGTGAAAAGGGCGGTCCACTGATGCGACAGGTGTGCGCCAACTGTCACAGCACCACCCATGTCCGCATCCAGAAAGAAACTCTGGACAACTCGGTGGCCCTGTACAACAAGTACTGGGAAGGGGCTGCCAAGATGAAAAAAGAGCTGGCGGATAAAGGCCTTTTGGGCAAGGACCCCTGGCAGGACGGATTCCAGGAGCTGATGTACTACCTGTGGCATCATACCGGCAGAAGAGCGCGCCAGGGTGCGGCCATGAACGCTCCGGACTATGCCCACTGGCACGGTTTTTTCCAGGTATTCCAGGTGTACCAGGATATGCAGGGGATCTATAATTATCGCATCAAGAACAATAAAATCGAGGAGCTCAGCACAGTGATGAGTTCCGCGCCGTATTAAAAACATTCACGGAAATGACCCTGTGAAAAACCCCGCTGCCTGCAGGCAGCGGGGTTTTTTTGTTGGACGGCTGCATACGTGCCTTTTTTCTAAAGGGGGTAAGGGGGATTTTAAAAATCCGAAGGCGGGACATGACACTATGTCCCTTTGCCAAAGGGGCAATGGGGATAGGAACACTGGGGGCAGTCTTTGCACAGCCCGCCGTGGCCCAGAAAGGCCAGTTCGGCTTTGCCGATGTGTTCGCCCGCAAGCACCCGGGGCAGTATCAGGTCCAGCACGGTGATGCGGTGATACATGCCGCAGGCCGGCACCCCCAACAGGGGCACCTCCCCGAGGTAGGCCACCAGGAACATGGCCCCGGGCAGCACCGCTGATCCGTAATACATTTCAGTTGCCCCGGCCAGCTTGATTCCCTGGCGGGTGACATCATCCGGGTCCACACTCATGCCGCCGCTGAGCAGCAGCAGATCGCAACCGCGCTCCAGGTGAGCACTGATGGCCTGGCGGATCAGCCCAGGATCATCCGGAGCAAAGGTCACCCCGGCCACGCGGCAACCCAGGGCCGTAACTTTTTCGTTGAGAAGCGGCGCAAAGCGGTCTTCGATCAGACCGTGATAGACCTCACTGCCGGTGATTAACAGCCCCACGTTGGCCTTGCGCAAGGCTTTCACACGAACCACGCCGCCGCTTTGGGCGGCAATGGCCGCTGCCCGCTCGATGGGAGCGCGCTTCATCACCAGTGGAAGGGCCCGGGTGGCCGCCACCAGGTCATCTTTTTTTACCAGACTGTGGGAGTGCAGGGTGGCGCACATGACCTCATCGATCATGTTGACGGCCGCCAGGGTCGCGGTTTCAACACTCAGCAGGCCGTCGATGGCCGCCACCAGTTTTATCTTGCCCTCCCGGGGCTCATTTTGCCACCTCACCCCTTCACCGGTCAGGGCATCGGCAAGCATGGCCGCGGCCTGATCCTCGTGGATCTCATCGGCATCCATGTCGAGCAGGTACAGGTGGTTTTTGCCCAGTTTCTGCAGGTGGCAAAGATCCTCATTGCACACCGTGTGGCCCCGGCGAAAAGCCGGCCCTTTAAATTCGCCGGGGCGAATCTCGGTAATGTCATGGGATAGCTGCGTGCCCACGGCATCCCGCAGTTTTATTTTTTTAAGCACGGTTGTAACCCCTTTCAAGGAATTGAACATTGCCCTAAAAGCAAACAGACGAAATCCCTTTCCTTCAATCAGTCAACCACTCATCCGACGAGCGTTGCTACTCGGTGTTCGGTGTGCGGTTCATATCCGGCCACGTGATATCCCGGGCATTGGAAAAATAGGCTCCTCCCGCACAGGGCTTGCACAACGGGCGGCCCTGTGCAATTACCTCGCGGCCATCGCGCACCACCTGGCCGCAGCGGCTGCAGGCCACCTTGCGGCGCGTGGGACCGGGCAGGTCCAATTCGCTGATGGCAACGTCCACCTGTTGCACCCGAAAAAGTACGCTGTCCGGCATGCGTTCATAGGCTTTCAGCTGGCGGGCATACTTTTCGGCCACTTCCGGAGCATAAGCCGAGGCCAGGTCCCGGGACTCCTCGGTGGAAATGATCCGAAAGGCCTTTTGGGTCTCCAGGTTGACAAAGGTGGCGGCCATGATTCCGTAATCCGTAAATTTCAGCGAGCGGCGCCCAAGCTTGACACCGGTCACATGGGCAACGGCATCGGCCGTGCAGCGGTCCATCTCCACGTAGACGATCAGTTTTTTAATCTGATCGATACGGGTGGGTTCATCCAGGCCGATGAGCCGGCAGCCCAGCATGGCCATGCGCACCCCCACCACCTGTCCCGGGCAAAGATGCCCGTGGGCGGCGGCCGAGCTTTTTACAAGTGATTTAAAATCCCGCATCCAGTTGCTCCGTTACCCCTTATGTTAAAAATAACATAACAGAACATAAATTTTTTTGGAATCCAATTCCATGATGTAAGTCAAAAAAATTTCACCGATGAGGTTATGCCTGGCTGAGCACGTCTTCCACCCATCCCAGGGCGGCAATCATGTTCGGAAAACCGGTGGTGGTCAGGGCCAGCAGGACTGCGTGGGTAATTTCTTCCGGTGTGGCGCCGGATTCCAGGGCCTTTCGGGTGCTGGACATGACGGCTCCCTTGGAATTTGCACCGACGGCAATCCCCAGCTTGATAAGATCCTGGGCCTTGGGGTCAAGCGGGCCCGCGGCCCGGCAGGATTGCCCCAGCTGCTTGAAATCCTTGATGACCGCGGGGAATTTGTCGGAAAAATTTTCATAAATTTTGGGCAGGTACATGGCTCCTCCTTTTTAAAACCCGGTTGGTAAAAACTGATCTTACTGAAATTGCCGGCAATATCAATAAAAAAATTTCGCTCCAGTAGTCGGCGAAGTCGTATTTATCCCATCACCCGTTTGATGATTGATTTGACCGCGCCCTCATGGCGTTTGACGATCATCACCGGAGTTTTGGAATAACGGGCGACTTTTTCGGGGATTTCGCCAAACAGAACACCGGAGAAAACGCCCTCCCGGGAGGCCCCCAGAACAATCAGGTCGTAATCGGCGGCCGCCTTCACAAGTGCCGGGGCGATGTGTTTGCCCTCGATCAGGCAGACCCGGGCGGTTCCTTCCAGCCCCGTCAGGCGAACGGTTTTTTGCACCCACTGCCGGGCGATTTCGCACTCGTGGTCGTCGGCTTCCGGTGGCGTGACGTAGCAGCAGTTCACCTCATATCCGTAAGCCTGCTGTAAAAGCCCCACGTATTCAGCCGCCAGAGAGGCATGGGGACCGCCGGCGGTGGGGATTAAAATGCGTTTTAGCGGACGATCGCCGGTCAGCTTGATCGTGATCAGATCGCAGGGCGTCAGGCGCACAACCTTGTCGGTGACTTCCCCGAAAATGCGATCCCGGGTGGTGGCATACCCTTTCCAGCCCATCAGCACCAGAGAGGCCTTTTCCGCGACTGCGGTCTGAAGGATGCCGTCATAAACCCGGTGAGCAATGCGGATGGCCGAGCGGGTTTCCACCCCCTGTTCCTTGCCGAACTGAATTGCTTTTTTCAACAAAGGGGTTTTGTGGTGGACCCAGCGCATGCCCTCATGGGGCGGAAGGTGGATAGGAATATCCACCACGCCGAGCACGATAATTTCCCCCTCATAGGCCCTGGCCAACGGGATCGCGAGCTTCATCAACGGGATGACGTTGTCGGGATTATACAGCGGGATCAAAATCCGGTAGGAGTAGGAGCTGGTTTTTTTCGCCTGGTGGACCTCGAGCACCTGGGGCATGTCGGCGGCGGTGGCTTTTTCAAAATGCATAAAGTAAATAAACAGTCCGACGATCACCCAGACAATGGTGATATACCAGGCCCGTGCGTCGAAGTTGAACTGGTAGATTGCCAGAACCAGATTCAAAACAATGGCGGCAATCGGTGTTACCGGATACAGCGGCACCCGGAAGCCGCCTTTTAGTTCCGGAAATTTGCGCCGCAGCGCAATCAGGGATAAATTCACCAGGGCAAAGGTGAGCAGAAACATGACACTGGCGGCCGAGCCGATCACGTGAATCGGAAACAGCAACGCAATTGCCAGCACGATAACCCCTGTCACGGCGATTGCCAGATGCGGTGTGCGATAGTCTGGATGAATCCGGCAAAGCGACAGCGGCAGCATCTTGTCGCGGCTCATGGAAAAGGCCACCCTGGAGGACGCCAAAATGGTGGCGTTTAACGCAGATATGGTGGACAGCAATCCCCCGAAGATAATCAGGGCGATGCCGAAAAAAGGCATGAAATTTTCAGCTGCCTTGGCGATGGCCGTTTCCTGGTAGCGCCCGAGAAATTGCCAGGAAGTGCCCGTTTCCGGCCGGATGGCCCCGATGCAAACGACCAGGATCAACAGGTAGATCACAACGGTCACGGCCAGCGATATCATCGTGGCACGGGGGATGGTTTTTTCCGGCGATTTGATTTCCTCGGCCACCGTGGCGATCAGGTCATAGCCTTCAAAAGCGATGAAGGTCAGCCCCATGGCCATCACCACTCCGCTGAAGCCGTTCGGGAAAAAGGGCTTGAAACTGGCGGCCGCCTGGATGGGAAGGTGAAAAATCTGCTTGAGCCCGTAAATGATGAAGATGCCGAGAATGACGATCTTGGCCATGGTGATGACGTTTTCCACGTTGCCGGTCAATGCCGTGCCCCGGATGTTGATGAGCACAAAGACCGTGCCCACCAGGACCGTCATGGAAAGGGCGGGGCCCCGGTGACCGGCCGCATCATGGACAACGTTTGAAAGCACGGGAAAATAGGTCTGGACAAATTCCCAGAAATAACTGCCGAAACCGCGGGCGTACAGGGCGCAGGCAATGATATAGCAAAACCAGAGCATCCAGCCGGAGGCAAACCCCGCCGGCCCGGGGAAAGCTTTTTTTATGTAGGCGTAACCGCCGCCGGCTTTAGGATAAGCAGATGCCAGTTCGGCGTAACTGAGGGCGGTTAACAGGGTTACAAAACCGTTGAGGGCGAAAGACAGTAGGGCGGCAGGACCCGCCTCACCGGCGGCGATACCTGTCAGAACAAATATTCCGGCGCCGATCATGGCTCCGATTCCGATCATGGAGGCATCGAAAAGCCCCAGATTCCGGGCAAACGAGACTCCGTCGGGGTCGACGTCTTTTTTTGGGGGAGATGACATGAGCTTTCGCGGCTACCTCCCGCACCTGTTGAGGCAAACGTTGAACCAGCCTGCGAACGAATTCCCCGCAGCTTAATGCATCGGGCTTCAGGCCGTCGGATTTATAAGAATCAGACGGGATGGATTTGTCAAAATGACGGCTGTCTATGGCCTGCTTGAGCGCATATTTTTGGGACAAACATTCAAATTATATGGAAACCCCGGCGGGATGTCAAGGCAACCGCGGATCGTCGCCGACGCCATAAAAATCATTGTATAAGGTGCTTATCCGGAAAGTCCAAGTTACCAAACTTCCTGTGGGAGCGGCTTTCAGCCGCGATCATTTAATTTCGCGGCTGAAAGCCGCTCCCACAACCAATA
>JAOZSC010000192.1:340-5847 GCA_029939875.1 Desulfobacterales bacterium | reverse complement strand
CCATCAAGTCGTTGCGAACCATGCGCACATAATCTTCAACGGCGTTTTCACCAATATAGGTGTTAATGGCCGAAAGGCCCTGCGCGACCGCGCCGCTTCTTTCCAGAGCGGCTTTGTCCACCATCAGAACACTCTGGTCATCGGTCATCCATTTTTTAGCTTCAAACGCCGCACCACAGGCAGCCATGCCGCCGCCGACGATCAGAACGTCAACTTCACGTTCTTCGACTTCCGGGTCCCTGACAGCTTTAAGTTCACCCAAAGGTTTATTCGGTAATGCCATATCGCATCCTCCTTCAATCAGTCATTAATAAATGATAAATAAAATTGATTGTCCAATTGGCTTGTCAAACGGGGCTGCCGTTTAAGCGAATTGGTCCGCGCCAGGTGAGCATAGCTCTTTGCCATCTGCTTCTTCTGTGGCCAGAAGAGGGCCTTCCAGGTCCTTGCCTTTCAGGTCCAGATAGGCATTAGCCTGTCCCTCAGGAGTGGTTCGGATGGGGAACTTGAAGCGTTTGATGAGCCCATTTCTGAACTTACAAGTCCACATGACATCTTCGGTACCCAGCATGGGCATGACTGAGCTTCCCAGCGGCACAAAGTCGGAATATCCCCTTACCTCGATAGCCTGGGTCGGGCAGATCTTAACGCAGGAAAAACATTCCCAGCATTGATCAGGCTCCTGGTTGTAAGCTTTCATTTCGTTGGGATCCAGAACCATCAGGTCGTTGGGACAAATGTACATGCAAGCTGTTTTGTCCCCGCCTTTGCAGCCGTCACATTTTTCAGTTATTACAAAACTTGGCATTTAATATACCTCCTAAATTAGGTTAATAACATGTTGATTTCCAACGCATTGTTAACATCCCTAAAAATATTTTTTTGCACCTCCCTTCATGTGATTGGCCCGAAGTCAAACACTTCAGTACCTTTTTGTTTTTATCTCATGGGTTTTATCTATTACCGACCGGAACCCGTCCGGTTAAACTCGCCAGGATAGCCGGATTTAAAAACGGCGGGCTAATTATTCATTATTCCATATTATTTCAGTATGATAGGCACGTATAAGAGAGAAACAATATCATTGTGCATACCGCTTGTCAAGTATTTTTCAGCAAAGAAAATGACGGTAAAAGACCGTCTTGGGGACGGATTCCAGGGTGTTACAACATCTGGGTGAAGATTTTAAATGAGCCACCATATATAGTATTGCACGGCCGCGGGCCACCGGTTTTCCTGTTTTTGGCGGGGTGTCCCGATTCTTCCGGCTCCAGGATGCCGGGGGTGTTTTCGACTTGACAAGATCACCAAACCTGGTACCACGGGATACGATCGCTTGACTACCGGTGCGGCAAGGGGGGGCGAAAGGAGTTGACTACGAAATGAACCATAACATAGTGCCGGTATCAGCCATGGATACCTTTTGTTTTTCGTGTTCCCCGGCGGTGCCGTGTTTTAATGAATGTTGCCGGGATCTAAACCAGTTTTTAACGCCTTACGACATCCTGCGATTAAAAAATGAGCTCAACCTGGCTTCCGGCGAATTTCTCGCACAATACACCCGCATGCACACCGGGCCGGAATCCGGGCTGCCGATCGTAACCCTGAAACCCCATGATACCCACCGGCTCACATGCCCCTTTGTCACCCCGGACGGCTGCCGCGTTTATGAAAACCGGCCGTCTTCCTGCCGTACCTACCCCTTGATGCGGGCAGTTTCCCGCTGCCGAAAAACCGGTAAACTGACCGAGCAGTTCTGGCTGCTGAAGGAAGTGCACTGTCGCGGATTTGAAGCCGGCGATACCTGGAGCGTGAAGCAGTGGATTGACCAACAGGGGGCGGCAGTCTACAACGAGTTCAACGATCGGTTGATGGAAATCATCGGCCTTAAAAATCAGCACTTACCGGGGCCGCTGGACGGCAAATCCCGGCAAATGTTTTACACGGCGCTTTATGACCTGGACCATTTCCGGTCCCAGATTGCAAACGAAGGCCTGCCGGACGGCCTGGGAATGGATGGCGGCATCGCACCTGCGATACTGGACGCGGCCGTCAATGATGATGTGGCGTTGCTGGATCTTGGGATGCAGTGGGTCAAGCAGATGCTATTATTTCGGAATCACCACAACAGGTAAAGCAGGGGACAACCATGGTACTAAAAGGTAAAGTGGCACTGGTGCTGGGTGCCGTTAAAGGAATCGGAAAAGGTATCGGACTGGCCCTGGCACAGGCCGGTGTCAGCGTGGCGGCCACCTATTATGATTGGCCCGAAGCGCTGGAGGACATGCAGCGGGATTTTGGTCGGACCGGCGGGGAGCACCTCATCGTCCGGGCCAACCTGCTGGAAGTCGATACCATACCGGGGCTCATCCAGGCTGTGGTGGAGCGTTTCGGGCGGCTGGACATTTTGATCAACAACATCGAGCGGGGGGGCTGGCCGGTGGTGCACGGTCCCTATACCCGGCAACAGTGGGACCTGGAGATGGAAACCACCCTGCGTGCCAAGCGATGGGTTTTTGACTGCGCCCTGCCGCATTTGAAAACCGCCGGGGACGCGGTGGTCATAAATTTTTCATCGATTGCCGCCCTTGTCGGCCGCTGCGGTCCTGCCGGGATGATTTTTAATGATGCTTATGCGGCGGCCAGCCGGGGGGTTTCACTGCTGACCGAAACCTGGGCGCGCATGGGCGCCCCGCAGGTAAGGGTCAACGAGCTGATGGTCGGGCTGGTTGAAACCCGGCATGCTGAAAAAACCCGGGGTTGGGGATTGCTGAGCGAAGACTGCCGCAAAGCGCTTTTAGAGCATACGCTGCTGCAGCGCACCGGCACGGTGGAGGATGTCGTCCGGGCCGTTTTGTTTCTCATTAAAGACGCACCCTTTATGACCGGTGCCGTGCTGCGACTGGACGGCGGATATGTCCTGGGGGCAGACAGGGTGGCGGCGATGCCCGACGGCGCATAGCGCATAGCGCATGGCGCATAGGGCTCAGCGCATAGTGACGGATGAGCCGCACAATCGAAGCCAATCCAAGTACTAATGTTGCGAACGACAACGCTTTGCGCTATGCTCCCCGCGCTATGCGAATGAGTGAGTCATGAAACACATCGACAGCGATGAAATAGACAAACTGCCGGGAATTCGGCTTGGCGAAAACGATACTTTTTCGTTCCGCTGCCACCCGGATGTTGCGTGCTTTAATCGCTGCTGCCGCAATTTGAATCTTTTCCTGTATCCCTATGATGTTATCCGGCTAAAACAAGCGCTGGATCTATCATCAGATGAATTTATGGACCGTTATGTAGACATCGTTTTGAGGCCCTCCAATTTTTTTCCGGACGTGCTGCTGCGCATGGCCGAAAATCCGGAGAAAACCTGCCCCTTTCTGGCCTCATCAGGCTGCAGCGTCTATACGGACCGGCCGGATACCTGCCGAACGTTTCCCATCGAACAGGGAATGCTGTATGACGCTGCTCTCAAAAAGGAGCAGCCGATTTATTTCTTCCGGCCACCGGATTTTTGCCGCGGGCAGGACGAAAAAAAACAGTGGACCATCTCATCATGGACCCGGGACCAGGATGCGCAACTGTATCATAAAATGACCATTCGCTGGGCGCGGTTAAAGCGGCTGTTTCAAAATGAGCCCTGGGGAAGGGAAGGTCCCGGCGGCGGTAAGGCCAAAATGGCCTTTATGGCCACATACAATATCGACCGCTTCCGGGAGTTTGTGTTTCAAAGCAGTTTTCTGAAACGCTATCGCATAAAACCCGACGTTCGCAAGAAGCTGAAAAAAAATGACGTGGAATTACTGAAATTCGGTTTTGAGTGGGTAAAATTTTTTGTGTGGGGTATCCGCAGCCCTGCGTTCAAAGAACGTACCAGATCTTAAGCACCATCCGATACGCCATGCGCTCTACCCTCTGCGCTATGCGCTATGCGCTGGTCACGATCATCCGGGCAATTGTCATCTTGATTCTGGCGGTCAGCCCGGCGTTCTGCTTGAATTCGTTTTCCAGTCGTACCATGTCCATATAAAATGGTGTGCGGTCAAACTGGAAATAAGGTTTGTCCCCGCTGCGTTCATCGAAGGTCGTGCATCCCGGGCCGTAAATCGTGCTTTGACCGGGCTTGCGGAGTTGATGGGCAATTCCATGCAGCCGGCAGATCATGGGACGATAGGCGTACAGGATACAGCGGCCGTCGATATTTAACGGACACATCACCCTGACCTGCAGTCCCTGTTCATCGGCTCGATCGTAGCTGCGGCAGATTTGGGCAGCCCTTGATTGAACCCTGAGCTGCTTTTTGGCGTCAAGGGATGCAACTCCCTGGAGAAGAAATAGATACTCCAGGTGGGTGTGATGGCGAAAGCGGGTCCGGCAGCAATTGTCCGCACAGCCGTCACAGTGGAATCCATAGGCGTCGGCTGCCCGGGCATAGCCGCGGTCCATGGCATCATAAAGGCGCTGCAGACGCTCGAAAAAAGGTACTGTAACAGCGTCAGGAAGGTAGGGGATACTCATGGCATTGGGTTATACATCCGCAATGGGGAAAAAAATATTTTTGTATAAATTCATGGCGTAGCGATCCGTCATGCTGGCAATCAAGTCACACACGATCCTCTCACTGGGCTGGCGCTGGTTATTGCCGCCTGAAATGTAAAGATCGCTTAACTTTTTGTCCCGCATGGCTTTATTGTCAAGAAAATAATGGTAGAGTTCGGACAGGATTTTTTTGGCTTTTTCAAAGTCTTTGTGCACCTGGGGAGATCGATATACGTTGTCATAAAGAAATTTTCTCAATAGGTTCATGGCGCCGTGTACATCATCACTTATTTGCAGATGCAGCCCAGTTTCTCCAACCCGACTGGAAGATATGAGATCCCGGATCATGGTGGTGGCCCGTTGGGAATGGCTGCGGCCGAGAATTCTGGCACAGTCCTGGGGCACCTGCTCGGCCTGGATTACCGCGCTGCGAATGGCATCTTCCAGATCGTGGTTCAGGTAGGCCATGATATCCGCGATTCTGACGATCTGCCCCTCATAGGTACTGGCCAATTCCTGCGGGTTTTCGGGGATGATTTGGCCGTAGCCTTTGGAATGCTTTAAAATGCCATCGCGCACTTCATAGGTCAAATTGAGCCCTTTGCCGTTATTTTCCAGGACGTCGATAACCCTCAGGCTCTGTTCACTGTGGGAAAAATCCGGCGAAAAAATTTGTTTCAAAACGGTTTCGCCGCTGTGGCCGAAAGGCGTGTGCCCCAGATCATGTCCCAGGGCAATAGCTTCCACCAGGTCTTCGTTTAAAAACAGAGCCCGGGCCATGGCCCGGGCCATTTGGGATACTTCCAGGGTGTGGGTCAGCCGTGTTCGGTAATCATCTCCCAGAGGTGAAAGAAAAACCTGGGTTTTGTGCTTTAACCGTCGGAATGCATTGGAATAAACGATACGATCCCGATCCAATTGGAAAGCGGTTCGCACCGGGCAGGAGTCTTCGGCAACGCTCCGCT
>JAOZSC010000192.1:0-330 GCA_029939875.1 Desulfobacterales bacterium | reverse complement strand
GCCCTCGGCTTTTCGCACTCAAGCACCCGTAGGGGGACATGAAATTTCGTTCACGTTTTTCAAATTCTTCCCGTATGGTCATGGGTGGCCCACTTAACAAATTTTAAAAAGGTGTTATATTAGACTCAGGTAATTGTGCTTGTAAAGAAATATTTGGTTTCCAACCATAAATGGTCTTTTTTCCACCGGGCTGCGTTCTGCGCGGGTTTGAGGCTGCGACGTACTTAAAAGGCCGGAAAGCTTATTAAGGGATAAGATCCTTGGAAATTCAAGGGCATCATTTAATATTAGGCGAGCTTGAGGATTTCATCACCGGAAAGTCCCTGCCGC
>JAOZSC010000191.1 GCA_029939875.1 Desulfobacterales bacterium | reverse complement strand
GTGCACGAAGAATTTCTAAGGGGACGGTTATCTGAAATACGACAGACGCTGCAGGCTCGACCCACCGTCAAAGGCGAATGCACCCTGCTGGTAGCCGGGGGGAATGACACCAGTTTGGTCAGCCGGGAAACAATTCAATCTGAAATCAGAATCGCTTTAGGATCAAAGGAAGGGCGGCTGGCCGGTGTGGCCCGGAAAATTGCCAAAAAATACGGGCTTTCCAAAAACAGGGTCTACCAGGAAGCGCTGAAGATAAGAAATGGTGTTGAAAACTCGACAGGCAAAAAACCCGATGACCGGCAGCCCTAACCCGCGCATTCCAGCTCTTTATCCGGTGATTTTGCCGGTACCCGCCGAAGTCGGCGAATTTGTGCCCAGAGACCGGGTGGTTTTTCTCAGCCGCCATGCCCGGCTGGCACTGGAAAAATCCGCCGCCCGGAGCGCCATCCCCATGGGCGAGCTGCGGCAGACGGACAACGGCGCCCCCCTACCCTTTGACGGCACGTACTGGTCCATCAGCCACAAACCCCGCTACGTCGCCGGGGTGGTGGCCCCCATGCCCATCGGCATCGACATCGAAAAAATACGCCCCTGCGCAAAGGGGCTTTTCGAAAAAACTGCCGGGCAGGCTGAATGGGCTCTGGCAAAAACGGGCAGCGATTCGCTGGCAACTTTTTTCCGCTACTGGACGGCCAAAGAAGTCGTGGTAAAAGCCGCCGGCACCGGATTAAAAGACCTGCTGAAATGCAAAATAGACACCCTGATTGACGAGCACCATTTGACGATTCGCTACGCCGGAAAAGACTGGCACATCGAGCATTTCTTTTTTGATGGCCACATCGCCTCCATTATGACCGCCGGCCGGCTTATTCACTGGTTTGTGGGGGAGTAACTCAGGACAATTTTGCGGTGCATCAGTCGACAGATCACGTCTTCAGCGTGATTGGCCCTTCCATCCCGCCGCCAGTCGCCGGGCCTTTATTCCGTAATTTTCGATGGTCACGACCAACGGCCGACCGAATACAAAATCCAGCATGTCAGGCTCCAGTCCGCCCCGGGACACCACCAGCTTTCGGATTTCATCGTCATAGCGGATGATTTCAGAAAGCTCCCGCCGGGCCGGTTCCGCCGCCCCACCGTCCAGATCCCGCACCAACCGCTGAATTATTACATAATCACAACGGGCCTGGTGGTCTTCGACCAACCCCCACAGGCCCTGAACCTGTGAGATGAGGTCTTTGCGCGTCAACCGGTTGGCAGCATAAATTTTTTCAAGCTTGCGGGGGTCCCAGCACTTCAGGGCCCGGCACTCCAGGGGGCGGTTTTTGTAAATGGTGCAGCTTTTGCGGATATCATCAAAAAACATGCAGGCCCAGCCGCCTTTTTTCCCCTTGATCTTGATGATATCCGCATCCACCGGTACCAGGCACTGCTTGACGTTGTCCCGGGCCAGTTCCCCTTTGCGGATGGTATAAAGACAGCCGGACGGAATCGTGCCGTTTTCAATCAACAGGCGGTCTTCCAGGTGAAAAGCGGGCCCACCCTTTTCGCAGCATGTGCCACAGCGAAGGCAGGCTGAAATTGGCGTCCCGGAGGCCGGGTTTACCGCATTGTTCATTTCTTTCAGGCTTTCTTCTGAGAATGATTTGTCAGGGCAACACTCTGACGATCATTGGAGGGCATTGCTATATCGCCCAAGCTTGCATCAAGCACAATTTTCGCTTTGAGAATCACGCTGTTTCTGATAGTTTAGGCAAAAATGAGGTGCAAACACAACAATTGTTTATGATGCACGTTCATATTGAGTAAATAACCCAAAGGGGCCTGGCCCTTGAATTTGAAAAAGCGTCGCGAACTTTTTCGGTGCCGGCGAAAATGACTGCCAGAGGTGAGTGTCCATTTACGGCACCGATAAAAACCACCTTGAGAGCCCGGCTGTTCGGTGATATGGTACAGGTAATATTACATCATACGGCACGGCTGACCTGTGGACGATGTCTAAAGGCCTCTGCCGCGCTTAAAAATATAAACCCGGGAAAAATAAATCCATGCAACGTGAGAAAGAACCGGCCGGGCAGATATTGCAGCGGCCGGGAAAATTCCTGTGGAGAGTCCTGGTGGCTTTCAAACGCAACCAGGGCCTGCTGTTGGCCGGTGCGGTGGCCTATTACACTCTTTTGTCCATCATCCCCATGCTGGCGCTCATCTTAGTCGGACTGTCCCACTTCATCGAAGAGCAGCAACTGTACATCACAATCCTGACAAACTTAGAACTGGTCATTCCCGAACATGCGGAAAGAGTGGCCAGCCAGGTGTGGGGATTTCTCGAACGGCGTCAGCTGGTGGGTGCCATGGGCATTTTGGCCATGCTGTTTTTCAGCTCTCTGGCCTTTTCCATGCTGGAAAACGCCATGGCGGTCATATTTTCCCATCGGGTCCGAAAACACCGCCGTCACTTTCTCATCTCCGCCATTATCCCGTACGCCTATATTTTTCTGCTGGGCCTCGGTTTGCTGCTGGTGACCCTGATGTCGGGCGCTCTGGACACGCTGGCCGACAAACACCTCATTCTTCTGCGATGGGACCTGAGCCTGGCCGCCACCTCCCGGGTGTCACTGTACATGCTGGGAGTTTTCGGCATGGTATGCATGCTGACATCTCTGTACCTGGTGATGCCGGTGGGACACATCCCGCTGCGACATGCCCTCGCCGGGGGGGTCACTGCCACCATCCTGTGGGAAATCATCCGCCATATCCTGGTCTGGTATTATTCGAACATCTCCCTGGTAAATGTGATTTACGGTTCCCTGGCAACCGCGGTGGTGGCCCTGCTGAGCATCGAGATTGCCGTGATCATCCTGCTGCTGGGCGCCCAGGTTATCGCAGAATTCGAACGCGTCACCGCTGAACCAGCTGAAGAGGACCCTGACGATCTTGCCGGATAATCACTGCTGGGAAAAACCATAATGAACAGCCTGGACTGGATTATTATCGGAATTTACCTGTGCTCGATGATCGGCATGAGTGTCTTTCTGGGACGCAGCCAGAAAGATGAAGAGGATTATTTCGTGGGGGGGCGCAAATTGTCCTGGTGGACGGTGGGCATCTCCACAATGGCCACCCAGACATCGGCCATCAGCTTCATCTCCATTCCCGCCTTCGTCGCTCTTAAAGAGGGAGGCGGGCTGACCTGGCTGCAGTATGAACTGGCCGTGCCGCTGGCGATGATCCTGGTGATGGTGTTGTTAATCCCTTTTTTCCGCCGGCTGAAGCTGGTAAGCGTCTACGAGTACCTGGAATGGCGCTTCGGCAAATCCGTGCGCCAGCTGGTCAGCATGGTATTTCTCATCAGCCGGGGACTGGGCACGGGTGTCGGGGTCTATGCCAGCGGAATCGTGCTGGCGGTTTGCCTGGGAATCCCCCTGTGGCTGACCATCTTAATCATCGGGGTAACGACGGTTATCTATGACAGCATCGGCGGCATAACCGCCGTGGTGTATTCCGACGTCATACAGATGGTCATTTTGATCAGCGGCATTGCCGCTTGCATCATTTACGCCACAGAGATTGTGGGAGGTCTCGATGACGTGTGGGCCGCTTTCCCGTTGGCCCGGCGCGTTGCCATCGAGCCTTCCGCCGGGTTTTCCGGTGCCAGCACATCCGTTCCGTTCTGGCCCTTTTTAATCGGCGGTATTTTTCTGTACACATCCTACTACGGAACCGACCAAAGCCAGGTACAGCGCGAGCTGTCGGCGGCCACCACCGCCGATACCAAAAAATCGCTGCTGGTAAACGGGTTTGCCCGTTTCCCGCTGACCTGCCTCTATGTTCTGCTGGGAATGGTTATGCTGGCCGTTTATGAATCATCACCGCAATTGCGTTTAGCAGTTCCGTTTGACAAGCCGGATTATCTCGTCCCACAGTTCATCCTGCTCTATCTCCCCCAGGGACTGAGGGCACTGATTTTTGCATCCCTTATGTCGGCGGCCATGTCCAGCCTTGACTCGGCGCTAAATTCACTATCGGCCGCCACCGTGCATGATTTTATCGCCCCGCGATTAAAGAGCTCCTCCCGGATCCTGCTGATCAGTAAGCTGACAACGGTCGGCTGGGGGATTGTAATTACCGGATTCGCCTTTTTGGTGGGCAGTATCTCCGAGACGGTCATCGAGTCCATCAACAAGATCGGTTCGGCCTTTTTTGGACCCATCCTGGCGGCTTTCATTGTGGGTGTCCTGTCAAAAAAAGCCACCGCCCGAAGTATCACCGCGGGAATACTCACCGGTGTAGGACTCAACCTGTTCTTATGGGTGGCTGTGCCCGGTGTCTACTGGATGTGGTGGAACCTGTTCGGGTTTATGGCCGCTGTGCTGGTATCGTTTGCTGTCAGCATACTGGCCCCCTCACCGCTGGCTGAAAATGCCGGCCGCTATATTTTGCGCAGCGGCTGCCAGATTTTAGAAGACGAACACAACTGGTGGCCGGCGTATGCCGGTTTATTCCTGTATTTTTTACTAATACTCCTATTTTTATTCCTGATATAAAATTGACGAGTTCATCAAAATTGTGTGCCTATCGGTTAAACAGAAACAGGCCCGCAAAAATCAAAAGCATGCCCGTAATGTGAAACATTGCCAGGGATTCGCCAAGCAGCAGCACGGCCAGGATGGTAGCAAACACGGGTATCAGATTGATAAACAGCCCGGTGCGATTCGCACCAATGAACTGCACCCCCCGGTTCCAGCAAAAATAGGCCAGCACAGACGGAAACAGGGAAACATAAAGGATGCTCAGTATAACCGCACCGCTCCAGGCCAGGGTCTGACCACCGGCGATTTCTATAGCATAGAGGGGTAGCAGGCCCAACGTGCCGAGACCAAATGACAGGCTCAGAAAACTCAGCGGGTGAATGGCCGGTCGTTTGGGCAAAAGCGCAGAATACAAGGCATAGATGGCAACAGCGCATACCATCATCAGATCCCCCCGGGCAAAGGTCATTGCAAACAGGGCGCCCAAACGACCTCGCAGAATCACTACAAAAGCCCCGGATATGCAAACCGCCACGCCAAACGCCTGGCCTCTTGTGATCCTCTCCCGGTAGAGCATCAGGGTTATCAGGATAATCATCGCCGGCATTGTCGACTGGATCATGGCCGCATTGATGGCGGTGGTGGTGTGAACGGCGGTATAAAGCAGGGTGTTAAAGGCGGAAATCCCCAGCAGCGACAGCACCACCATTATCTTCCAGGATTTCACCGCAAGCTTCCAGTCTTCTTTCACGTACCGCCAGGAAAACGGCACCAGCACCGCGAAGGCCACCGCCCAGCGCCAGAAGGCGAATGCCACCGGCGGGATGATATCCACCACCCCCCGGGCCAGGACCACATTGCCGGCCCAGCATAAAGGCGCCACGGACACCAGTAGATATGGCAGGACGGCGGTTGGCAGGCCGCGGCGTTTATCCGTATAATTTAACATGATTGCCAATTAATAGAGGATTGGCCCAACATCGTCAAGTATCTCTAGAAATTGGGCAGTAAGAGATCCTCCCGCAGAGCGGCAGGCATCAGGAAGGCATTGGAAGTGGCGAGTATAGATCAAAAGAAATAAAAAAAGGGGCGCCGTTGCGGCGCTGCCCCCTTGTGGGTTCTTGCCTGAATTCGTCACCTGTCAGCCACACCATCGCTTTCACCGTGCAGCGCACCGGAAAATTGACGGTTTAGTGCCAAAAATACCTGCAGGTTCTTGATGCAATGTTGAGGTTATATCTCACGCACACCGGATTTATATCCACTCATTCAAACAAACTTGAATATTTCCCGAACCCCTGTCGCTCCAAATCCTCGCG
>JAOZSC010000190.1:3722-5865 GCA_029939875.1 Desulfobacterales bacterium | reverse complement strand
TAAATATAATAAAGGACCCGGTACCAGGTTGCCGGGGAAGTGGTCTCCAGGGCCTCGAGCTTGCCTTCTTCCTGCAGCCGTGCAATCCAGGCCGGCTTTTCTTCGCTGACTTCTTCCAGCGGAACGCTGCCGGCAAACATGCCTTCGTTCATCGGAAAACTGGAGGGCCGCAGATGCCCGATAAAAAAATGAACGATAAAGATGTAAGCGGTTGCCAGAATTGCTTCCGCCTTGTGCAGCAATGTGGCGATGTTCAGAGACCAGCCGGGCAATATGCGGCTGGTCTCCAGGGGAAACATGACCATCAGGCCGGTGACCGCCAGCAGTGGCAACCCCCAAAAGACCGCCCAGTAATCGAATTTTTCCCAGTAGGACCAGCGTTCCAATTTTGGCGCTGCGCCCAGGCCGAAAAACCAGAGGATGCGTTGGCCCAGATGTTTGAAATCATGAAAGTTGGGGACCAGAGAGTCCGGTCCGAAGATGCTTTTTGTGAAATTGCCCCACTTGATCCTTTTCAGCAAATAAATGGCGTGAACCAAAAACCCTGCAATCATAAGGACTCCCACCCATTTGTGGATGACCAGTGCGTTTTCATACCCACCGAAAACATAACTGAGTTTTTTGCCCCAGCTGGTGGCGATAAACAGGCGGCTGAAGCCGGTGGCGGCTTGAATAATAAAAGTCAGCATCAGGAAGAGGTGAAACAACCGTTCGGTTATCCCAAATCGTTTAATGCGGCTTTTTGAAGTCATTTTTCAGGTTCCCCCTTTTTGCGAAATAATTCTCTTAAGCCCACCAAAAAACTATGGGGAATGAAAAACGCCAGTGTCCCGACCAAAAGTATCAGCATAAACCAGTAGGCATAATACAGGAGGGGAAATCCCGTTCTGGCGGTGGCAGATCCGGCCGATGGTTCATGAACCACGTAACTGGCAAATGAAGCACTGGCCCCCTGGTGACACTTGGCACACACATAGGCATGCCGGCGAATAGGATTCAGGGGCGAGTAATAATGATTGATACTGGCAATCGGTTCCCCACCGTGGCACTGGCGACAGGTAAGGTTAGCCCGCGTTGTGTGAATGTCGCGGGTTTCTGCAGCATGGCAGTCCTCACAGCGCCGACCCCAGTAGAATTTAATGCCGCGGTGCGAATCAGCCAAACGGGTGCGCACGCGCACCGAGGCGGCGGTGGGGCTGTACGGGAAAATGCCGCGGCTAACTCCCGGAATTCCCACCAGGGGACGCTGGTGGCGCGGCCGGGCTTCATATTGCTCATAATATCCCGTGCTAACCTCGTATTGCTTGTAGCGGCTGATAGCGGATGTGACTTCTTCCTGAGCAGTCGCCGGCATGGCAGAAAAAAGGATTCCGCCCAGGAGCAGGGCTCCCATCAGTATGGGAGCCCAACTTTTGAGTTTTGGCTGGGTCATGACAGACTCCTGGGTTCGGATTTACTCATATTTTTTGAAACTGATCGGTTCCACCGGCTGGCCAACCGGTTTCGGCAGCTGGGTCAGTTTGACCCAATCGGACTGCAACTCTTTCAAATCCTGGTTCTTGTGTTGGTGACAGGTCTGACAGGAGTTGGGAACCTTCGGGTTTTTGAGCGTGTCTTCCGGCAGCAAGGTTACGAATACATGGCTATGAATATCGCCGGATTCCGCGCTCTTGGCGATGCGCGGCATATGGCAGCCGACACAGTTGCTGAAGGAGTGAATCGAATGAGCCAGATTATTGTTGACCATCGTGTGGCACTGGAGGCATTGCTGGGAACCCGCCGCAAAAGTCTGTGAACGCGTGGGCGGCATACCGATCTGGTGCACGAAATGACACGAGGTGCAGGTGACGCCTTCGCGGGCATGTTTCGACTGTTGCCAGTCAATGAATTGCTGATGGTGGCCTTTTGAAAACTCATTGGCATACACATGTTTGAGGTCACCACCTGCAAAAGAGGTGGATTGGTAGTAAGCCTCAAGCGCCTTGCCGGGTTTGTAGCCCACCGGCCAGCCGGCGCCCTTGACTTGAGTGGCATGTCCCCGGTTATGACAGGAACCGCAGATCTGCGCCGCCACGCCCATGGTCAGTTTGGCCGGGTTGACAATGGTCTGGCGTTTTTCGAATACCGCGGTCTTGGGAAGGGC
>JAOZSC010000190.1:0-3622 GCA_029939875.1 Desulfobacterales bacterium | reverse complement strand
TTCCACTGGCTGCCGATGGTGTACAGGATCTCGTCTTTTTTGGGGACGTAAATTTTGTCTGCCGGCACCTTGAGCTTGGCACTCAATTTCGCCAGGTCCTCACGGATTCGCTTTTCATCGATGGGGACAATGATGGCGTCCTCATTTTTTTTGGCGTCCTGGAGCATGCGGCTGTGCATGGTCATTTTCCAGGAATCATAGTGTTCGAGATGACACATCTTGCAGGTGTCGGAGCCGACAAATGCTTTTGGCTGCGCGGTTACTGCCTTGATGTCGATGGGCTGCTCCCCGCCGCAAGCCGCCAGGATCAATACGGCCAGACCCAGGATGAAAATTGCCGCCAAACCTTTTGCCTTCATGTCTGCCTCCTTGGCTGTGGTAGAATTGAAAAAATTAATGGGCATTGATTTATTTAGGGTTAAAGTGACTTTGAATATCCGAATTTTAAAAGTCGCCTGTTCCCACAAGTATTCACGCATTATTGAAAATAGTTTTGAGCCAGTAAATGAGTTCATCGGTTTCAATCGGTTTCGCCAGACAAACGGAAATATGTTCCCGCAGGGCTTCTTCCAACTCCGGATGAAATTGGCGCTCTGACAGGGCGATGATGTTCACAAACGGCTTTTTGCGCTTGAATTCCCGCACGATTTTATTGGTAATCGCGATATTGTCCAGATTCAAAACAACAGCCTGGCAGTCTGTTTCAGCAAGATATCGATCCATCTTTGACAGTGTCGCTATGGGGATCGTGGAATAGTTATGATCTGCCAGCAAGTTGCAGAGATTTTGGCGCTGTTGCTCATCAGCATCCAGAACGACCACCTCTTTTTTCATAATGACACGGGGTTTCTCAAGTCACCTTTTAAACCAGCGGCCGGGATGTTGATCGGCTTTTTAATTGCCGCCGGACATTTTTTTTGCGTTGTTATCACGGAGTTTAATCGCAAGTTTTATGCCATGCCGATGTATTAATATGGTGTTGGGGGTGAATCGGGATGCAAGCATTGGTAAATTCATAATAACCATACGAAATAACTATGAAATAAAATGCTGGCACGGAGTTATGAAATTAGGGCCGCAGTTGATTTGAACATGTAGGGGTACGAAAGGCGGCCGGTGGCATCAGGGTATAATGATCCGTAATCACACACATTTTTTACTATTCGCTAAATTTGCAATGATAATCATTTGTTATGTATGTGCCGATTTGGGACACTTTTTCTGCCTGGTACATGGATTGGGGGGAATTCATTTGGGGGGAGGGCAGCCTTTACGGCACCTGTCCCTGGAGATTAGCCTGACTTCCGTGAAGTGCGGATATTCGGGACGCCTGCTGAATCGGTTGGTTAATGAATAGTGGGAGGCTGAATCTGGTACTTTTTCAATTTACGGTAGAGCGTGTTGCGGCTGATCCCCAGACGCCGGGCAGCCTGTTTTTTGTTCCAGGAGCATTCTTCCAGAACCTCCCGCAGCAATTTGGTCTCGTTTTCCATCATGGTGCCTGAAAACTTTTGCGCCGCTGGGGCAGGTGCATGGGGCAGATCGGCGGGAAGGTCTGAAACTTCGATCCGGTTTCCCTTGGTCAGTACCACAGCATGTTCAATGCTGTTTTCAAGCTGCCGGACATTACCCGGCCAGGGATAGTCAAGCAGCAGGCGCATTGCGTCCGGGCTGAATTCGTTAATGTTCTTGCTCTGTTCGGCCGCAAAGCGTCGCATGAAATAGCGGGCCAGCAGAGGGATATCATTCGGTCGTTTTGTCAGCGGCGGCAACTGAATTAGGATGACGTTGAGCCGGTAAAAGAGATCCTCGCGAAAGTTACCATTTTTAACTTCTTGAAGAAGATCCTTGTTGGTGGCTGCCAGAATGCGGACATCCACCGTCTGGGTCTGTTCACCGCCCACCCGTTCAAATTTCTGGGTTTGAAGCACCCGCAGCAGCTTGATCTGGGCCGTGGCAGGGATTTCGCCGATTTCATCCAGAAAAACCGTTCCCCCGTGGGCCAGTTCGAAGCGGCCCGCCTTTTGGCGAACCGCCCCTGTGAAAGCACCTTTCTCGTGGCCGAAAAGCTCACTTTCCAGCAGCGTGGCCGGATAAGCGGAGCAGTTGATGACGACAAACGGCTGATTGTGGCGCAGACTTTTTTGGTGGACGGCCCGGGCCACCAGTTCTTTACCGGTGCCGCTTTCACCCTGGATCAGTACCGTCGTCTCGGTAGGGGCAATATCTTCAATGAGCTTATACATGGTCTGCATCTGGGGGTCTTTGCCCACAATGCCGCAATATTCCGTCGTGGCGTCGATGCCGCTTTGAATCTGGAGCATTTCTTCTTCATGGGAGAGCGCACGTTTGAAAACACCGGATGAATGATTCAATATCAGATCAATCACTTCGAGTTCCTTGGTTTCGCACTGGCAGCCTCCCGGGCAGGAAACCAGCAACGCTCCGAGCAGCTGGTTTTCATGCCGAATCGGAAAGCCCCTGATTTTTTCAGCTGAATAAAAGCTGTCCGGCATCAGCGGAGGTTTGAAAGCGCCGTTTTTCACAATTGAAATCCCCTTGAGCGATCTTAACGCGGAAAGAACGGCGGTAAACTCGTCTCCCTTGAAGGTCTTGATTTTATCCCCGGAAAAGACGAAAAGCGTATCTTTGTGAGCACTGAAAATTAAAAGGCATAGATCGCTGCAGGCCACGATTTCCTGAAATTTTTGAATTAGATAGGAACAAACCCCCTTGAGGTCGGCCTGGGCGCCGATTTTTTGAATAATTTCAAAAGAATTTTTTGTCTGCCGATAGGCCTGGTCCAGTTCCAGGGTATTTTTTTCCAGCTGCAGGGTATAGCCCTTGATGCGACGCACCATGTGATTGAAAGAAGCTGCCACCCGACCGACTTCATCCGGTCGGGGCGGTTCATCAAGGTTGAATTCCAGATTGCCCGCATTGATGCTTTCAGCGGTCTGTGCCAGGGCTGTCAGCGGCCGGGTAAAGCGTTTAATAAAAAGGAAGCTGGCCGCCAGGGCGAGAAAAAGGATTGCCAGGGTAATGGCAATCATTTGCAGCCATAGCGCTGCCATCTGTTTTTGGTAAGGTTTTTCGGAAAAGCCGATGCGCAGCACTCCGGCCTTGCCGGAAAAAATGGGCCAGGCGATATCCAGGTAGTGCTCTTGCCCATCGGTGACAATGCGTTTATAATTGCCGTGATGTGCGTCCAGTGGAAAGTTGATGTTGATCAAATCGGCCGGAAGTCCTTTTGAAAAGGTGTGCGCCAGGATTTGACCATCTTTAACGATGAAAATATAGGCCACCGAGGAGTTGCTCAACAGGTGATGCTGCAGCAGGTTTTGCAGCGCAATCAGATCGTTGACCAGAATGGTGTTGGTGGCCTCCAGCGCCATTTCCTGGGCCAGATACTCCCCTTGCGTGATGGCGGCTTCGTGAAGTGTTTTGCTGAAGCGGTTGGTTTCCAGCAGTGAAATGACCACCCCGCTGCCGATTACCAGCGCAAAAACGAAAAACAGCAGTTTACTTCTGAGACTTTTCAGTTTCATGCTAGCGGTTACCTGGTATTTTTCATTGCCAGAATCGGCATGTAACATTCATGCTGGGGGCTGATGAAACGGTC
>JAOZSC010000189.1 GCA_029939875.1 Desulfobacterales bacterium | reverse complement strand
TGTGTTGAGCCCGTTAAACAGCTGTTCGGCAAACGGGCTGAGAATGCGCTCATTGTTACCGCTGCCGGCACCGCCTTTGGCAAAGCGGGTCAACAGGGCCGAAAAAACAATGCGGGTCATGGGCAGCGGCCCGCCCGGCGAGGTTTCAACCAGGTCCAGGTAATGCACCGTGTTGATACCAAAATAGGTGTTGTAACGAAACATGGGAATCTCGTTGTAGCGTTCGTATTCCGGGCCTTCCCTTCGCAGATGCGTCCAGGTGGCCTTTCCCCGCCACATGCGCTTATCCAGGGTCATGATCAAAAAGGCGATACGCGGATTTTGCTGGATATACTGCTTACTCAATCCCTTGCAGAACTGCCCCAGCGTTAACCGGTCGGGTTGCGGCGCCATCATGGAAGTGATCAGAGAAACATGCGGCAGCCCATCGGGGTTAATACAGGCCACCAGCCCGATTTTTTCAGCGGGTTCAAAGGCCTTCATCTCCTCGGGGCTGAAAGTGGTTTTAGTACGCAATTGTTCTTTCCTTATTTTTTTCTTTCAGGCGGCATTCATTTTCGCGCCCGCTTCAAGCAGGGTCGATCCGCTCCAGTGCACGATGTCCGGATCGACTCCGCAATTTCGGGCCACAGCGGCCATTTTTTCCATGGACAATTTACCCAGCAGGGCGCAGTCTTTAAATTGCCAGTCCCGGTCAAGGCGACGGTATTTATCCCGGCACAGGTTGTTGAAGGCACACAACTCCCAGCGGCTGACCACCCCATTGAGATGCGTGCCCACAAACCGCCCGATGTCCCGGATGTTTGATGCCGCATCCGTTGCCCCCGGAATGATCGGCGTGCGGATCCACAGTTGCCGCGGATGGCCATCGGAGACCATGACATCCCGTAGATGCATGAGGTTGGCCAGAATTTTTTCATTGCCGCTGCCGGTATAGGCCCGATGCAAATGAGAATCCATCACCTTAAGGTCATAGAGCACCAGATCAACGTATGGCAAAATCCCTTCCATGGCCGGCCAGGGACTCAGGCCGCAGGTATCCAGCGCCGTGTGAATCCCCAGGTTTTTCAACTGTTGCAACAAGCGACCGGCGAACGGTGCCTGCAGGGTCGGTTCACCGCCACTGAGAGTGACACCGCCGCCTGATTTATCAAAGTATGCCTTGTCTTTGATCAGCTCGGCAACCAGATCATCCAGTTCCCATTGCTCTCCTAGAAGCTCCAGAGCACCGGCAGGACACTGTTCCACACACAGGCCACAGCCGTTGCACAAAACGCGGTCTATCTTATTGCCAGCTTCGGTAAAGGACAGCGCTGCCTGAGGACACACCTCCAGGCAGATCTTGCAACCGATGCAGCGGTTTTCAATCCAGTGCACCTGGGCACGGGGAGAAATGCTTTCCGGGTTGTGGCACCAGTTGCAGTGCAGGCTGCAGCCCTTGAAAAAAACCGTGGTGCGCAGGCCGGGACCGTCTTCGGTGGACATGCGCTGGATTTCCAGGATAGTAGCTTCCATTTTCCTGCCAGATTAGATTTCTTGATCTATTGAATAATCTTTTTTCACCGCAGAGGCGCTAAGGGCGCAGAGAACAAAAGTTTTCCTTACTTTCCGTTGAGAGCACGGAAAATAATGCACTTTAATTTTCCAAAAAATTGAATCACATAGTACATCTGACAGATACTAAGTCTTGCTTCTCAGCGATCTTTGCGTCTCGGCGGTGAGCCTGCCATCAAAACCGACCATGGCTCACCCGGCAGATGACTTCATCCTGCAACTCTTTTCCCACGGTGGTAAAATAGGCGTTATAGCCGGTTATCCGGACCAGCAAGTGTCGGTAATTCGCCGGGTTTTGCTGGGCATCCTGGAGCATATCGGCATCCAGCATGTTAACCTGCAGACATGTGCCGCCGTTTTCACAGTAGCCTCTTAAAAAAGCTTTGAATTTTTCCCTGTGCTCGGGATCCTTGATGATTGAGGGGTTAAAGGTAATTGTGTGGCTGGCGCCGTTGGGAAGGCAGTTCAAATAATCTTGCCAGTCACCGTTGCCATCCGCCGCCCGGCCGCCCAATACTTTTCCTACGGAATTGGCGTTGGAAGTCGGCCCGTTGATGTCCGCGCCGTTGGATGGACAAATGGCGTTGGATAAAAATTCGCCCCGGGGCCGGCCATTCGCGCTGGCGGCCATAACAAACCCGTCGCCGGCCCAGTAATTCCAGCTGAGCATGCCGGGTCTGAACTGTCGATTCGTAGAAGCGGTTTTGTATTTCCAGGTCTCCTGACACCACAGGTCCATGACCTGGCGGGCCATTGCATCGGCCTGATCATCGTCACGTCCGTACTTGGGAGCCTTGTTTTTCGCCAGGGCCTGGAGCACTTCATGCCCCTGCCAGTTATCTTTCATGGCGGCGATGAGCTCGGCCATAGAGCATTGATGCTTGTCAAACACCAGGTATTTAATGGCCAGCAAGGAGTCGACGGTGGTGGCATAGGTGACCGCCTCAAGGGTTGTAAAATTGATCTCGGCCCCTCCCCGGGTGATGTCCAGGGCCTTTTCAGCGCAGCCGTGCACCAGGCAGGAAAGATAGGCGGTGGGGGAAAATTTTGCCCGTATCGATTCGGACAGTTCATAGGTTTCAACGCATTTATGAATAATGTAGCCGGTCTGTTCGACGTAGGCCTGCCAGAATTCATCCCAGCTTTTAAACTGCGCGCCATCCCCGGTGTCGGGGCCATCCTGTTTGACCTTTTCCTCTTGCCCGGTCATGGGGTTAAAAAACGGCAACAGGTCTTTTCCACCGGTCAGCGCCAGTTCGACGGCCTTGAGCAGATTAAGATTATTGTCAACGGTGCCGGAACGGTCATTTCCCACCATGGTGTTTTCAAGACATCCCACCGGGGCATAATCATAGACAGTGCTTTCATTGATCAGATGCGAAATCCCCGCCTTGCGGGCCTCGAGAATCATTCCGGCCATGGAGCGCTCATCGAAATTGAGCAAAAACGGAGAGCCCTGACTGACCGCAATCATATCGACCAGGCACTCCAGCAATTTGTCGGGGCTGTTGCGGTGCAGCCTCACGTTCGGTTTGGGCTCCAGTATCGGTGTCATCTCATCGATGACCTCAAGAAAGGCATAGGTCAAATCATTGGTCAGATCCTGACCGCCCTGCCCCATGCCTGCCAGGGTGATCAGCTGGCCAAAGCCTGCCGTGATGCCCTGGTTGCCGTTGCGGATCATGGCATCATAAGCGGTATTGCAGTGCACCCAGAAGCATTTTAAAATTTCCTTGCCGAATTCGCGCGGCATCCCGTGGGACAGGGAATACTCCCAGTAGGGCAGCAGGTACTGGTCAATACGGCCGAACGACGTTCCAGGTCCCGGGTAATTCTCGTCACTCATGATCAACATGTGATTGATCCACAACGCCTGCACGGCTTCCCAGAAAGTCCGGGCCGGCTCCCAGGATATTCGTTCTAAATTCCGGGCCATTTGCAAAAACTCCTGCCGACGATGGGATTCGTTTTGATCGGCAGCCAGCTTATGGCAGAGACGGGCATATTCTGCGGCCAGCTCACGCGGCATGGTCGCCGCCGTCATCATGGCCCGCAACTGGTCCCCCCGGGGGCCTTTTTTGTCCCGGGCATTCAGCGCCCCGTAACGCGACTCGAGATCGGCATAAACGGCCTTCCAGCCAGTTTTGAGCACCCGCGCATGATCGGGAATCAGGTGGCCGCTGGTGGCACCGGCATTGCCGTAACCGTGGTCGTGAAACCACTTCATCCGGGACCGGGCACCGTTTTTACCGAGAACCGACTGGTCATATTCCTGCTGCTCTTTTTCCGTCAGGCACATGGAGGTCTGGATATTAAACCGCCCGCCGGCAATCAGATCCCCCGGCAGAACCTCTTTTGGCATAGCGTTGACCATGACCTGTTTGATAAACCAGCTGCGCCGTTCAACCAAACTCCAGGACCAGAAATCAGGATGAAGATCGATTTTCCTGGCTGCCTGGCGAAAGGATCCCCGCAGTGTCTGCAGCAGGGTATAGGTTTCAGGAACGATGTAAAATGTTATCTCGTTAAACTGGACGTCCCAGGGGGTACCGGTGGTCCAGGCAACAAACTCATTGTTCCAGGCCCGCTCGGTGCCCTGAAAATAATAATCCCTCAGCCATTGAATCCTCGGTGAAAGGCCCCGGGGTTCTTTGAGACCGTGCTCGACGGTGGAAAGTGCAACTGCAGTCATGGTGAATTCTCCTTCGAAAGCCCGGCGCATGGCGTTAACGATGCAGGCGCCTGCCCTATGCTCTTTGCGCTATGCCCTCTGCCCTTTGTCGGACAAATGCTCGGCCCCGTGGACCAGCATGCGTTTCATAATTTGCGTCGCCATTTTTTCATCTTTATCTTCCAAGGCGCCGACCAGCTCTTTGTGAAAGCAGAACACTTCCGGCACCAGAGCCGGATCAGTGAAAAACTGACCGGCAAGGGTGCTGTAGCACTGCTTGAATGAGTTAAGCAGCAGCGGATAGATGTGATTGCCGGAAGCCAGTGCCACGAGATGATGAAATGCAAAATCCAGCGCGCTGATCCCTTCAACATCCTGACTGTCTATATTTTCCTCCTCGCGGATAAAGCCGTGCAAAGAAGATAGCTGTTCCACGGTTCGACGCAAGGCGGCCAGCCGGGCGGTTTCCACCTCAAACAGCAAGCGCATTTCCAGCAAACTGCCAAGAAGTTCGGGTTCCAGATCCCCCTGGTGGTAGTTGACCAGAGATGTCAACAGAGCCAACGAGCCTTCCTGGCGGTAATCATTGACCATGGTACCCACCCTTGGAATCATGGTCACCAGACCTTTTGCGGCCAGATCTACCAGCCCCTCATGGACAACAGGCCGGCTGACACCGAGCTGCAGGGCCAGTTCGCGTTCGGAAGGAAGTTTTTGTCTGATGGGAAATACTCCGGAAAGAATCAATTCTTCAAAGCGCCTGATAAACACATCTTTGAGGCTTTCAGCCCGGATCGGTGCGAGAAGTTGCGACATGAATATCTCCTATATGGCAGGTGGTATTACCAGTAGCTAGTTTAATATATCAGCAAAGGGGATGTCAATAATTATTTGGGAATATTAAGCGGCTTTTTGCCGGCAATCAATGTTTAACAGTCCACATCGATGGGATAACGGCGGGAGCGGTGCTTGACACTGGGACGTCTTTTTGTCATATTCGCTGCAAAAAGGAGCCAACCATGGTCAGAAAAATAGCCGGGCCGTTTTTTACTGTTGTGCTGCTGGCCTATTTTCTCACCCTGGTCCTGCACATATCGGGCAATCTTAACAGTTACCAATGGGATTTTCGCACCCATCGCCAGGCCGGACAGATCTACGCCTCCGGGGCCAACCCGTATGATGCCGACATTTTATTTCCCCGGGCCCACACCCGTTTTTTATACACCTACCCGCCGGTAACCCTTTTTTTTTACCGCCTTTTTTCGTTGACTGACTACAAAAGTGCTTTTCACATTTTTCTTTTTGTAAAATGCGCCCTGTTCATCGGGCTGGTGTATTTCTGGAAACGAGAATTTTTGAAAAAAGATGCGGACAGCCTTTTTTACCTCTTTTGCCTGCTGGCCTTTAACAGCACCGTATTTCTGGACCTGATCGCCGGCAACATCAACCTGGCCGAGCAGGTCCTGCTGTGGCTGGCCTTCGGCTTTTATATCAAAGCCCGGCTGAAACTTTTTTGCGCTTTTGTGCTGGCAGCCGCCAGCTTTAAAATGACCCCGGCTTTTTTTCTGGTTTTGCTGCTGCTGTCCGATGACTGTCAAAAATACAAATACTTTTTAGGTGCCTGCGGGGTCTTTCTGGCCTACCTGGGAATCCAGTACCT
>JAOZSC010000188.1 GCA_029939875.1 Desulfobacterales bacterium | reverse complement strand
AGAGTGTTTCATGCGACCTAGTTCGTCCTTAAAAAAGCCCCATCGCGCTGGATGCAAAAAGTCCAGACCGTTTGGATTTGCACTGGTGGCGCTGCTGGTGCTGATCATCAACGGATGCACGATGGTAGGACCGGATTATGTAAAGCCCACGGCTCCGGAGCCGGAAAAATGGCTGGAAGCCGAAAATCCCGGACTCAAAAGCAGCGAGGCGGATTTAACCCAGTGGTGGTCCGTTTTCAACGATCCGGTATTAACCCGGCTGGTTGAAACCGCCTACCGGCAAAACCTGCCGCTTCAAGTTGCCGGGGTCCGCATCCTGGAAGCCCGTGCCCAGCTTGGCATTGCCTTCGGGTTCCAGTACCCGCAGCAGCAGCAGGCCGGCGCTTCGGGAACCGTCAACCAGCTCAGCAAATACGCTCCGAATTCGGCCGCCGCCGATCGCTATTTCTTTGACTACCAGACCTCGCTGGACGCTGTCTGGGAGCTGGATTTCTGGGGCAAATTCAGACGGGCGGTGCAGACCGGGGTTGCCAGCCTGGAGGCCACCATCGCAGATTATGACGACCTCCTCGTGACTTTGACCGCTGAAGTGGCCAGCACCTATGTTACCGTTCGCACGGCTGAAGTGCGACTGAAGGTTACCCGTGATAATATCAAATTGCAGCAGCAGTCGCTGAAAATCGCCGAGGTGCGTTTTAAGGCCGGGGCGGTGACCGAACTCGATGTTACCCAGGCCACATCCCTTTTACGAAGCACCGAGGCAACGCTGCCGCCTCTGGAAACCAGTTTGCGCCAGGCCAAAAATGCACTGGCTATTTTGCTGGGAAAACTGCCGGGTGAAATTGACGCCATGCTCAACGGCCAGGGATCGATCCCGAAAGTGCCGGTCGAGGTAGCCGTTGGCATCCCCACAGAATTGCTGCGGCGCAGACCGGATATCCGGTCCGCCGAACGCCAGCTGGCCGCCCAGAGTGCCCAAATCGGGGTAGCCAGGGCGGAACTGTTTCCGGCATTTTCGCTGTTCGGTTCCGTGGGCTTTCAAACCTCCGACAAAACCGGCAGCCACTCCAACAATGCGGACATCGGTGACTGGTTCAAATCGAAAAGCTTCACCTATTCCGCCGGACCCACCGTTCAATGGAACATCCTCAATTACGGCCAGATCACCAACAAGGTGCGGGTGGAAGACGCCCTTTTCCAGGAGCTGGCGATCAATTATAAAAACACGGTGTTAACGGCCGTCCAGGAAGTGGAAGACGGCATAGTATCTTTTTTTCAAACCCAAAAAGCCGTCGGATTTCTGACCGATGCCGTCAAGGCATCCAAGCGCTCGGCGGAACTTTCCATGATCCAGTACCGGGAGGGCCTGGTTGACTATCAGCGGGTAATCGACACCCAGCGCGCCTTAGTCGAACAGCAGGACAATCTGGTTGCCACCACCGGCGATGTGGATCTGAGTCTGGTGTCCATGTACAAGGCGCTGGGCGGCGGCTGGGAAATCCGCAAAAACAACGAGTTTGTACCCAAAGAAATCCAGGAGGAAATGGCAAAACGTACCAACTGGAACGATCTGCTCTCACCGGATGAGTTGCAGTTCCCACCGTCCCAGGAAGTCAGGGCCATTTTGCACAAACCGGACTGGTAAAAAGGAAAAGCTGGCATGACCCGGGAATTCGACCCCCTTAAAAGCTACCGAACCCTCAAGGCCAACGAAAAGATGATCGCTTACGCCGGCTTTGAAGTCAAAGCTGATGAAAGCAGCGACCGCAGGGAAGGGGTTGTTAAAATTTCTTCATTTCACCGCCCATACGGCGGCGGCTACCTGACACTGACATTTATGCTTGACCAGGGAGAAAAAAAAGCCGGCACGCCTTCCCGGCAAAGGCTTTGTGAAAACCTGACGGAAGAATCCCTTCGTCCGCTGCTGGGAAAAGATTTTGAAAGGCTGGTAAAAGTAGCGCTGGATTCCCCGGAGCATGTAAAAGGATGGCAGGTTGAAGAAATCAATGTATATTTTCGATCCATCGAGGAGCGTGAAAAGGTTGTTATTGAAGAAAAATTGATCCCGGCGCTGGAGACCGTCCTGCCCTGCAAATTTGGCCCCGTTGAATGGTGGCCTGTCAGTCGAAAATCGCCAACTGCCGGCAAAGAAAAAGTGCGCGCAGATGAAATCTCCCTGCGGGCGCTTCTCAGAAAGTGGTTTGGCCCCGGTTAGGGTATATTTCGTGCATTTAAGCCTCGCTTTTGCAAACCCTTAAATATTCAACACAGGAGGCCCCATGCCGCTGAAAGTTAAGTCCGCTTCGCAAAGGCCGGGAGTTACGGTGATATCCCCCATCGGTTCAATTGATGGGAACACTTACAGCATACTGGAAAAAAAAGTCGATGACATCCTGCAGCGACCACCGGATGTCATTATCTTCGATATGGAATTTGCTGATTACATCAGCAGCACGGGCATCCGGGTGCTTCTAAAAACCAAAAAGGCGTTGAAAAAAACCAACGGCAAAATGGCTTTCATGAATTTGCAACCACAAATTAAAAAAGTGTTCGACATCCTCAAGGCAATTCCAACACTGAAAGTTTTCGCCAGCATTGAAGAACTGGACAATTACCTGGATGTCATGCAAAAGGCCGCACGTTAACGACGGATTGATTGACTTTTTCTTAAACAAGACAATGGACTTTCCATCGCAAACCAGGAACACAGGCGCAGCATCGCTCTGATTTGCACCACCGGCCCTTAATCCCCGCGGTTTGCTTGCCTTTTGGCGACAATCGCTGCACAAAACAGCAAATCACATGCCGAACAACAAACTCACAGTTGTTGAGACATCACCCGCCGGCAAAACTGCTAAAATCATTTTCGAACAACCGGACAGAGACGTTCTGCTGATCATCCTTGATGGCACATGGACCGTCGGGGCCCCGTTGCCTTTGGCCGATGAAGTTGAAAAACAGATGGCCGCAAGCCGGGCAGTGCGACGAATCCAGTTTAAAACGGACGGCATCTCCAACTGGGACAGCGCCCTGCTGACCTTTTTGATCAAGGTGGCCGACGGCTGCTCAAAAAACGACATCGCTTTTGAAAAAGACGGGCTGCCGGAAGGTGTCGCCAGACTGATCGCCCTGGCCACTGCTGTGCCCGAACGCAAGGGGGCACGCAAAGACACCGTCCGGGAACCTTTTCTCAGCCGTGTGGGGTCGGCGGCCATCAGGTGGCGGCACTCAATTGACGAAACACTTGCCTTTATCGGTGAGGCGGCGATTGCTTTTATAAAGTTTCTAACGGGCAGGGCGAGCTTCCGGCGCCAGGACCTGTCGCTGTTCATCCAGCAGTGCGGCGCGGATGCACTTCCCATCGTCACTTTGATCAGCCTGCTGGTGGGCCTGATCCTGGCGTTTGTAGGCGCCGTCCAGTTGATGATGTTCGGCGCACAGCTTTATGTGGCCAACCTGGTGGGAATTTCCATGGTCCGCGTGATGGGGGCCGTGATGGCCGGCATCGTAATGGCCGGCCGCACCGGTGCTGCCTTTGCCGCCCAACTGGGAACCATGCAGGTCAATGAAGAAATCGATGCTTTAAAAACCATGGGGATATCGCCCATGGAATTTCTCGTCCTGCCGCGGATGCTGGCTCTGGTTTTGATGATGCCGCTGCTTTGCATCTATGCGGACCTGATGGGTGTTCTGGGCGGACTGATTGTCGGCGTGGGCATGCTCGATATCGGACTGATACAATATGTCCATCAGACAAGGGCCGCGCTGAATTTAAGCTTCTTTCTCATCGGCATTATCCAGGCCGGCATTTTCGGTGTGCTGGTGGCCCTGGCCGGATGTCTGCGGGGGATGCAGTGCGGCCGAAGCGCTTCGGCCGTGGGCCAGGCAACAACCACGGCGGTGGTCACCTCCATCGTGGCCATCATCGTCGCCACCGGGATTATCACCGTGGTGTGCAACATGCTGGGGATATAAGCTTCAATATTGCCTAAAAAACCTCTTGCAGCGTTAAGGGAGATTTTACCTCACTTGAGTGCAGCTCAATGGGTCCGTTGTCAATTGTCCGTTGCCTGTTGGGCGGGATAATGCCTGATTTTATAATCTCACGGGTCATGACAACTGAAGTCCGACCTGCAATGTTTAGCTTACAATGGACCACAAACAATTAACCACGGACAATTGTGCGGTTAGCGCACAATTTCATTATCGGGCAGATGCCAGAAACACAACCTCACATCATCGTCAAAGACCTCACCATGGCCTTCGGCACGTTTGTGGTCCAGCGGGATCTGACCTTTACGATCAACCGCAGTGATATTTTCATTATCATGGGCGGCAGCGGGTGCGGCAAAAGCACGCTGATGCGGCATATGATCGGTCTGATCGCACCGGTGAAAGGTCAGATTTTTTACGATGACGTCAATTTCTGGGAGGCGGAACCCGACCAGCGGGACCGCATCATCCGCAAAGTCGGCATCCTTTACCAGAGCGGGGCCCTGTGGAGTTCGATGACCCTGGCGGAAAACATCGCTCTGCCGCTGCAGCAGTATACGGATTTGAAACCGGATCAAGTCCGGGAGCTTGTGACGCTCAAACTGGCACTGGTCGGGCTGGCCGGTTTTGATGATTATTATCCGTCCGAGATCAGCGGCGGCATGCAAAAGCGGGCCGGGCTGGCCCGGGCCATGGCCATGGACCCGGAAATTCTGTTTTTCGACGAGCCGTCGGCCGGGCTGGATCCCATCAGTGCCCGGCTGCTGGATGACCTGATTCTTGAACTGCGCGAAAGCCTCGGGTCCACTGTGGTCATCGTCACCCATGAACTGGCCAGTATTTTCGCCATCGGTAACAACTCGGTGTTTCTCGATGCAGACGCCAAGACCATGATCGCCCAGGGGGACCCCAACAAGCTGCTGGCGGAATCAACCAATCCTCTCGTCCATAAGTTTTTGACCAGAGGAGAGGGATAAAAGAATGCGAAAGTGGGAATGCGGAAGGCGGAAGGTACAGTGGTAGATAAAAAATAATGAATGGGGATTTTAAACCATGAGCAAACAGGCAAGCAAAACCGCCATCGGCGCCTTTGTGGTGGGTGCGGTGATTATGGCCGTGGCTGCTGTCATCATTTTCGGTTCCGGAAAATTTTTTACCACCACCCAATCATATGTGGCCTATTTCAACGGGTCGGTGAAAGGCCTGAGAGTCGGAGCCCCCGTGGTGTTCAGAGGCGTTAGGATCGGCCAGGTGACCAAAATCCTGATTTACAGCGATTACCGGGATTTGAGCATTTCCATCCCGGTTCTTTTTCAGGTAAATGCGGACACATTCCGAAACATCGGAACGCCAACCAAAGATGAATACCAGCATCTTGAAGATTTGATCCAAAAAGGGTTGCGGGCCCAGCTGCAAATGCAGAGCCTGGTCACCGGTCAGTTGATGATCAACATCGACTTTCACCCGGATTCACCCCTTGAACTCAAGGCCCGGCCGGAGATCAAGCTTGGCAAGGATATAATCGAAATTCCGACCATTAAGACGCCTTTCCAGAAGATTGAAAAAACCCTTCAAGAAATTCCCATCGAAGAGCTTGCTCAAAGTGTTAAAAACTCCCTGGACGGCATCGAACGGCTGGTCAATTCACCGCAGATTCCGGAAAGCCTCAAATACCTTCGCGAGACACTTGAAAGCTTCAGCAAAGTGGCGCGCCGGCTGGATGAAAAAATCGACCCGCTGTTTGTCGATGTGGATCAAACCTTAAAAGATGCCCGGCAGCTGCTGCAAAATATCGACCGCCAGGTTGACCCGCTGGCCGGCAGCCTGAAGCGCACCTCTGACGATACCCGCCGGCTGGTAAACAACGTCAACCGCCAGGTCGAACCGCTCCAGGCCAATCTGGCAAAAACTGCCAGCACCCTGCGGGCCACCCTGGAATCCGCCCAAAAAA
>JAOZSC010000187.1 GCA_029939875.1 Desulfobacterales bacterium | reverse complement strand
AAAACCTGACACCCGGGTCTGGGTGGTCATTCAAGACCCCGAAAAAAACGAGCAGCTTCTCGGCCAGCACGATGAGAAAAACGACACTTCCTTTATTCCGGCTTTTTATAACAAGGAAGATGCCCAGCAATGCCTGATCCACTTGATCACCCAGCGAGGAGTAAAATACGAGGTGCAGGCCATCTTTCTGGACGAACTGACCGACGAAACCGCCCGCAACAATTTTCAGATTTTTATCTTAGATGCCGACGGAAAAATTCTGGAAAAAATGAACCCGACACCCCCCTGAACCTCAACGTTGCATAAACAGCCTGACAATAGATACGGTTATGCACAAAGCCCAGGTTAAGCTGTTTGAACCACGAAGGGCACGAAGAGGGGCCGTTGATATTTTCTATCATAGCTTCGTGGTCTTCGTGGTGAGATATCTATCAAACGTATTCAACTGGAGCTTTGCAGATAACCACGACAATAGATTAGGTGAACGCTCAGTCCAGCGTCAGCAGTTCAATGCAATTTTCGTCGGGTTGCCAGATCATGCAAAAGCCCCGGGTTAACGCCCCGCAGGTTATCACCGCCGGGATTTTTCCCGTCAGATCAAAATGTCTTCCGACCTGCAGTGTGCGGGATTCAAGGTGCTGGTTCCGCCGCCAGGTAACCTGGGGTGCGTGGCTGTGCCCCCGGAAGAGCACCTGGTGGGGGAACATACCGAAAAAGCGATGCATTTCAACCGTCCCCATATCCCTGATCATGCAGGACAACCCCAGCTCACGGGCAAAAGGCAGCGAATGGGCAAAAATAGCATTTTTATATTCTGCGACCAGGCAAAGGTTTTGGAGGGTATCAATGACCTGCGGCGGCAACGATGAGTTGTCCCGTTGCCGGTGGCCGGCCACCAGGGCGTGATCATTGTTACCCCGCAGGGTGATGACCCGGTGCTGTATCAGGGGACGCAGGCAGGTCACAGCCGTTTCCGGGTGGGCCGAATCACACACATCTCCAAGATGATAAATGCGCTGACAGCCCCGGCTGTCAAACAGCGCCAGCGCCGAAACGATGCTGTCGGGCTGACCGTGGCTGTCGGCCATGATTCCAATCACGGTGGGATGCCTTTCACCATAAATGACTGTAAACAAAATGGGAGCCGGCACCATAAAAAAGCCGCCGGAATTTTCCCGACGGCTTTCTGATACCAATCCGGTAATTTTTCCTTAATATAAACTTATTCAGCTGTTTCGTCCTGTTTACAGACCAGCGTCGGGTCGGCCATCAATGCCAACTCTTCGTAACGCCGGTTGAACTGCTCTTCGAGCAAGGCGTGCAGACGTTCAGCTTCGGCAGGAAACGTCCGCATCAACGATGCATAGCGAACTTCTCCCTTCAAAAACTGCTGCAGGCTGCCGTCGGGTTTTTTGCAGTCCAGGACAAACGGGTTCTGGCCCTGGTCCTTGAGAGCGGGGTTGAAACGGTACAGCGGCCAGTAGCCGGACTGCACCGCCAGTTTTTCTTCCTCCTGGCTTTTGCCCATGCCCGCCAGGATCCCCTGGTTGATACACGGTGAGTAGGCCAGAATCAATGAGGGACCGGGGTAGCTTTCGGCCTCAACCAGCGCCTTGACCAGTTGCTGTTTACTGGCACCCATGGCCACGCTGGCCACGTAAATATAACCGTAGCTCATCATCATGCGGCCCATTTCTTTTTTGGGTGTTTTTTTGCCGGAAGCCGCAAACTTGGCCACCGACCCGGTGGGCGTGGCCTTGGAAGACTGCCCGCCGGTGTTGGAGTACACCTCGGTGTCAAAAATGATCATGTTAATGTCTTCGCTGCTGGCCAGAACATGATCGACCCCCCCGAACCCGATATCATAAGCGGCCCCGTCACCGGCAAATATCCAGAATGATTTCTTGGTAAAAAGGCTGGACATGCCGGCGATTTCGGCCAGCAGCGGCGCGGCCGTATCTTTAGCCAACAGCGCTTTGAGCCGGTCGCCGGTTTGCCGGGAGTCTTCGGCATCGTTCATGGTTTCCAGCCAGCCCTGCAGGGCCTGCTTGATCTCTCCTGAGATATCGGTTTGAAGTGCTTCACGCATCAACTGGGCCAGTTTGCGGCGCTGCTGGAAAACGCCTATCAGCATGCCGTAGGTAAATTCAGCGGAATCTTCAAACAACGAATTGCCCCAGGTGGGACCGAACCCGTCCTTGTTGACACAATAGGGAACGGCCGGCGCCGAGCCGCCCCAGATGGAACTGCACCCGGTGGCATTGCCGATAATCATGCGCTCTCCGAACAGCTGGGTAATCAGTTTGGCATAAGGGGTTTCCCCGCAGCCGGCACATGCTCCAGAGAATTCAAGCAGGGGCTGACAAAACTGGCTGCCCTTGACTGTGTTGCGGCCCACCAGGTCATCGCGCACCGGAAGCTGCACGCTGAACTCATGCAAAGGCACCTGCCCCGCTGTCTGGGTCTCAAGGGGCTTCATGACCAGGGCCTTTTTCTTGGCCGGGCAGATGTCCGCGCAGTTGCCACATCCCAGGCAGTCCAGGGTGTTCACCTGTATGCGAAAGTAGTATCCTTTTAAATCCTTGCCCACGGCTTTTTTGGCCTCAAAGCCATCGGGGGCCTTGCCCAGTTCGTCCTCGGTCAGCAGCACCGGACGGATGGTGGCATGGGGGCAGACCATGGCGCACTGGTTGCACTGAATGCAGTTTTCCATGATCCACTCCGGCACGTTGATGGCCACCCCCCGTTTTTCATATTTGGCGGTGTCCACCGGGAAGATGCCGTCCGGGGCAAAAGCACTGACCGGCAGTTTATCGCCCTGCTGGGCCAGGATTGGCCGCATGACGTTTTTCACGAAATCCGGTTCGTCTTTATCGCTCTGCGCCGGCCCGGCGGCCTGATCCCAGGATGCCGGGTAATCAATTTTAATCAGATGCTCCAGGGTCTTATCCACGGCGGCGATGTTCATGTCCACGATTTTCTGACTTTTTTTGGCGAACATCTTCTGGATCTGGTCCTTGAGATAGGCAAGCGCCTCATCCACCGGGATCACGTTGGCCAGCTTGAAAAAAGCCGTCTGCATGATCATGTTGATGCGCCCGCCCAGGCCTACTTCGCCGGCGATGGCCACCGCATCGATGTTGTAGAATTTAAGTTTTTTGGCGGCGATGGTGCGGCGCATGGCGGCCGGCAGTTTTTCCTCCATTTCTTCCAGGCTCCAGGGAGAATTGAGCACAAAAATACCGCCCTGCTTAATACCCTCCAGCACGTCGTAAACCTCCACGTAGTTTTCCTTATGGCACGCGATGTAATCGGCGGTGTCGATCAGGTAGGTGGATTGGATCGGTTTATGGCCGAATCTCAAGTGCGAGATGGTTACCCCGCCGGATTTTTTCGAATCATAGGCGAAATACGCCTGGGCGTACATATCGGTGTTGTCACCGATAATTTTGATGGCACTCTTGTTGGCCCCCACGGTTCCGTCGGCACCCAATCCCCAAAATTTGCACTGCACCGTGCCGGTCGGGGTCGCATCCAGGCTTTGTCCGACCTCAAGGGAAGTATGGGTGACGTCATCGACGATGCCGACGGTAAAATGGTTTTTGGGACTGGCCGTTTTCATGTTGTCAAAGACAGCCATCACCATGGCCGGATTAAATTCCTTGGATCCCAGCCCGTACCGACCGCCCACAATGCGGGCTGATCGGCCCTGCTCCAGAAAAGCCGTGCAGACATCCATGTACAGGGGATCTCCCAGGGCTCCGGGCTCCTTGGTGCGGTCCAGGACGGTAATGTTTTTGACCGCCCCGGGAATGGCGGCCACCAGGTCCGGGGCTGAAAAGGGCCGGTACAGGCGCACTTTTACCAGACCCACTTTTTCACCCTGGCCGCTGAGGTAGTTGATGACTTCCTCGATGGTTTCGCACGAAGAGCCCATGGAAATGATGATGCGTTCGGCCTGGGGATGACCGACATAGTCAAAAAGCCCGTAGTGGCGGCCGGTCAGATCCCCCACTTTTTTCATGTAGTCACCAACAATGCCTGCCACCTTCAGGTAATAGGCATTGGCGGCTTCACGGCCCTGAAAATAGATGTCCGGGTTCTGGGCCGTTCCCCGCAATTCGGGCCGTTCCGGGTTTACCCCCCGGGCACGAAACCGGGCCACGGCTTCGAGATCGGTCAACGCGGCCATGTCACCGTAATCAATGACTTCAATTTTCTGAATTTCATGGGAAGTGCGAAACCCATCGAAAAAACTCACAAAGGGGACACTGGACTTGATGGCCGCCAGATGAGCCACCAGCCCCATGTCCATGATTTCCTGCACCGAAGCCGAGGCCAGCAGGGCAAAACCGGTTTGCCGCACCGCCATCACATCCTGGTGATCGCCGAATATGGACAGCGCGTGTCCGGCAACTGCCCGGGCGGAAACATGCATGACTGCGGGAAGCAGCTCGCCGGCAATCTTATACATGTTGGGAATCATCAATAACAGCCCCTGGGAAGCCGTAAAGGTCGTTGTCAGCGCCCCGCCGGCCAGGGCTCCATGAACCGATCCTGAGGCCCCGGCCTCGGATTGAAGCTCACGCACCGTCATGGTTTGTCCGAATATGTTTTTCCTGCCTTCGGCCGACCACTCATCGGCAATCTCGCCCATGGGCGATGAGGGGGTGATTGGATAGATCGCGGCCACATCGCTCATGGCATAGGCGACATGGGCAGCGGCGGTATTTCCATCCATGGTTTTCATTTTAACTGCCATAAGAATACTCCTTTAATTCGTTTCAAGTTAACAGGTTAGCGAAAAAATCGTTGCCCTTGTCATCGACGATGATAAAGGCCGGAAAGTCCTTGACCGTTATCCGGTATATGGCTTCCATTCCCAGTTCGGGAAATTCGATCAATTCCACGTCGGTAATACATTCCTTTCCAAGCCGGGCTGCCGGGCCGCCGATGGACCCCAGGTAAAACCCGTTGTATTGCCGGCAGGCATCGGTCACCGCTTTTGAGCGGTTTCCCTTGGCCAGCATGACCAGCGATCCGCCCGCAGCCTGGAAAATCGGCACATACGGATCCATGCGGCCAGCCGTGGTGGGGCCGAAGGAACCGGACGGATGACCCTCAGGGGTTTTGGCAGGCCCCGCATAGTAGACAATGTGGTTTTTAAAATAATCGGGCAGCGGCTGACCGCTGTCCAGGCGTTGTTTGAGCCTGGCGTGGGCGATGTCCCGGGCCACCACGATTTTTCCCGTCAGCCGCAGGGCGGTGGCCACCGGATATTGACTGAGCTGCTGCCGGATTTCATCCATAGGCCGGTTCAAATCCACCGCTACCGTTTCGATATCCGCGGTTTCAGTTTGCGGCAGAAACCGCGCCGGATCGTTTTCAAGCTTTTCCAGAAAAAGGCCTTTCCGGGTAATCTTGCCCTTGATGTTGCGGTCCGCGCTGCAACTGACCCCGATCCCGATAGGACAAGACGCGCCGTGGCGCGGCAGGCGAATGACGCGGGTATCCAGGCAAAAATATTTTCCACCGAACTGGGCACCGATGCCAAGCTGCCGGGAGGCTTCCAGCAATTTTTCTTCAAGCTCCAGGTCCCGGAAAGCATGGCCGCTTTCGCTCCCGTGGGTCGGCAAATTATCCAGGTACTTGGCGGTGGCCAGTTTTACGGTTTTCAGGTTGAATTCAGCGGAGGTGCCGCCGATCACAAAAGCCAGGTGGTACGGAGGACAGGCTGCCGTGCCAAGAGTTTTCATTTTGGCTGTCATAAAATCCAGCAATTTTTCAGGCGACAAAACAGCCTTGGTTTCCTGGTACAAATAGGTCTTGTTGGCCGATCCGCCGCCTTTGGCCATAAATAAAAACCGGTATTCATCCCCGTCGGCGGCATACAGCTCTATCTGTGCCGGCAGGTTGCAGCCCGTGTTTTTCTCTTCATACATGCTCAGCGGCGCGTTCTGGGAATA
>JAOZSC010000186.1 GCA_029939875.1 Desulfobacterales bacterium | reverse complement strand
GCTGAGATGGCAGCACTGGGTAAAAAATTTGCCCTTATCAGAAATGCGCTGTCATTTGCCCTGTGCATGGCCATATCTTTTCTGACAGTAGTGACCTATAACGCTTTTTTAGGGTGATCTAAATGAAGGCAGATGGAGATCGAATTTCGACCCTAAAAAATTCCGGGCTCAGGAGTCTGATATTTCCCGGCTGCGTGCTGGTAATCTACGCAATTGGTTTTGTATCCAGTCCGGATAGGGCAGCCTCGGCAGTGGACAACAGCATCGGCATTTTATTCAATCTCATGCTACCCTTAGGCCTGGTGATCGCGCTTATGGTTCTAATGAATCTGTTATTAGAGCCGGCACATATCTTCAGGTTACTCGGACGGGGGTCCGGCAATAAAGGTATCTTGCTATCAGCCACCGCCGGCATTATCTCAATGGGGCCGATTTACGCCTGGTATCCTCTGCTGAAAGAACTGCGGGAAAAAGGAGCGAAGAATTCATTGATTGCTGTTTTTTTAGGCCACCGAGCGGTTAAGCCCTTTTTGTTGCCGATCATGATATCTTACTTCGGCGGACTGTATGTCGTTGTGCTGACCCTGTTTACCATCGCGGGTTCCCTGGCAGTTGGTTATCTGGTCAACATCCTGTTAAAAGATTGAAACAGCCGCCTGCATGCCGGCATTTTTTGATTTGCTGAGAGAAATTGCACTTTACTTCATCCGGCAAATTTGTTATGCAGATCAATTTTATGGGGAAATCAACGCTCGGTGGATAAACAGTACAGCTGTTGCACATACCGCAACGACTTCCGGGAAATTCAGGGCTCGCACAAAAACAACTTCACATTTTAAGCGCTGATGCATCCGGCCCCAGCAAAAAAAGACGAAAGAGCATCAGGCCTATCTCAGCAACCTCAAGAAGGGGGAAAAAGTCATCACCGGCGGGGGAATTCATGGCCGTATCACCGGCCTAACCGACACCACCGTCACTGTTGAAATTGCTGACAACGTGCGTATCAAAGTTACGCGCAGCTCTATCGCCGGCTCGGCAACGGCAATCAAAAAACAAGTCGTTATCCCGGCCGGAGGCGGCTGAGGTTTCGGCGGGTGCTGATACCTTCATCGTGAATGAAGCTTATTCAGGCCGTATCCCTTAAGGGGGATACGGCTTTTTTTATCGAATCCAGCCATGAGCACGATCAAACACCATATTTTTGCATATTGCCGGTCTTTTATTTACTGCAACGACCCAATAGATTGACAAGACCCGATCATATATTCTACAAAATCGCTGAACCCTTATAAAAGGAGTCAAAAATCATGGCTGTTTCCAAACCTTTGCGTTGGGTCCTGTACGTCGTGAGCGGTTTAATCGCAACCCTTTTTTTGATCATTATAATCCTGGCTTTTATGCCGATCACGGTTGATCTGAGCGAGTACAAGGGAGCGGTGGAGTCTGCGGCAACCCTGGCTCTGGGGCGCACTGTCAAAGTTGATGATAAAATCGTCATCTCAACTTCGCTCGAGCCTTATTTCTCTCTTGAGGGATTGAGGATAGCAAACCCGAAAGGGTTTCAGGCCGGGGATTTCCTCAAAATGAAAAAAGCAAGGATAGGAGTGCGAGTCTTGCCGCTTCTGCGGGGCAAGATTTATATTACAGAAATTAAGGTGAAAGGATTATCCGTGCTGCTTGTTGAAAACGAGAAAGGTGCTGTCAACTGGTCTTCCCAGGCCCCGGCTGAATCAAAGCCTGAGCCACCTTCCCTTTCAAAACCGCCTGCGGAAAAACACCAGCTGGAAGTGAAGCCTGATTCCCTGGTGGTGGCCAAGCTCGTTTTCGAGGACATAGCGGTGGACTATCGAAGGCCCGGCATGGCTGAACCGCTGCAGTTCAAAATAGAAGAATGCAGCGGGACGATGTTGCCCGGCAAGCCTTTCATTCTTTCGATGAAGGGCAAATTGCTGAAGGAACCTTACGTCACAATGGTCGAAATCGGGTCCCTTCAGGAACTGGTGGAGAAAAGAAGGTCCCGGATGGAAATCAAAACCGAGATTGCCAAGACCCGGTTTTATTTTGCCGGCTCCATTGATCTGGCCCGGGTGTCAAAAACGTTACATTTGAAGGCATCCGTGGAAAGCGATCGTCTTGACAGCCTTAACGGGTTGTTGCATTTAGACCTGCCGCCGCTGAAGTCCTATAGGGCCAGCGCGCAGCTTTCTTTGCAAAAGAACAGGGCTGATCTTTCAGATTTTACAATTCAGATAGGCCAGAGCAAACTGGTCGGAAAAATGACAGTTGATAAATCCGGGACCCGACCGATAGCCCTTATCGATCTGAGTGCCCCGTTGATTCAACTCAATGATTTTGATGTGGGGGATTGGTCACCGCAAAAAAATGACTTAGAGAAACCGGCCCCTCAAAAAGATCAAAAAAAGGAAAAAGATACCAAAACGGTTCAGGATCAGACGTCTTTTTCGGATGAAGAAGCGGAGGAACTGTTAAGCCCGGAAGTACTCGTAAGATTCAATGTCCGGCTGAATGTTAAAGCAGAGAAAGTGATGTCCGGGAGCGATGAACTGGGCAGCGGTGTTTTGGCGGCCACCCTGAAGGAAGGACAGCTTTCACTGGATCCCGTAAAACTCAACATTCCGGGAGGTCTTTTCTTTTTGGCGGCGTCCCTCAAGCCCGATAAAAAAGCCCCGCAAGCATCAATTCGGGTCGTGATGAAGAAATTCGACTTCGGTGTGCTGGTGAGGCGGGCGAACCCGAAGGCCGACATGGGAGGGACTATCAGCCTCGACGTCGATCTAAAATCCTCCGCCGGCAGCTTTGACAACCTCATGGCCAACGCAAACGGCTTTCTTGATTTCTCCGCTCGCCTGGAAAACCTCAAAGCCGGCATCATCGATCTGTGGGCCGTAAACGTGATTGCGGCCGTCGTCTCCCGGGAAGACGGCAAGGCATCCAAAATCAACTGTGTGGTCGGCCGCTGGACCATGAAAAACGGATTGCTGAAACCCGACGTATTCTTAATCGACACCACTAGAATCAGAATTTGCGCCAAAGGACAGGTCGACTTCAGAACGAAGCACCTCGATCTGAAGATGGCTCCCACGCCCAAAAAACCGGAATATTTCAGCTTGGCAACACCTATCGAAGTAAAAGGCAACTTCAACGATTTTGGTGTGGGCATTCAGTCCGGTAGCCTAATTGGAACCGTGGTCAGATTTATTGCCAGCCCGGTAACGACCACATTTCAGAGACTGGTCGGCAAAAAACTTCCTTCCGACGGCAAAGACGTCTGTGATATGCCCATTTTATCTGGAGATAGAGCGGCGAAGACTCCTGCAGGGTGTAAGTAACAGACCTAAAATTTTGCAACACTGAGATGCCGGCAATCCTAAAATTGATCGCCGACTGTCGACATAGTTCAGTTAGTGCTGACAGCTTTAAGGGCGCTGTAGGTGGCATAGGGATAGATGAAAAAGCAACAATAATTATGTATGGTGTCCCTAGAATTAGAGAAAAGATAGGATGGGGCAAAAGCAGCTTTCAGGATGACCGGCGCCGTTTTTCAACGGAGGGGAAGCGGGCGGTGTCGGTGTGGGGTAAAAACTTGGCGGCGGAAAAGCGGTTCATGAAATCCTGGTTGACGTTGAGCTCCAGGTAGGTGGTGCGGTCCCGGATACGGTCGATCTCCTCCAGACAGCCGGCAGAAGTCAGGGCCAGGCTCGCTCCTGCCAGGGAACTGTTGCCCAGGGGGGTGTAACTGTCCAGGGGCAAATCCGGCAACATGCCGATGGCAATGGCTGAGCGCGGATCAATAAACGAGCCGAAAGTACCGGCCACATAAAAGGTTGTCAAATCCTCGGGCTGCAACCCCACCGATGATGTGATGGTCTCTAAAATGGTGTACATGGCCGCTTTGGAGCGAATAAGACTGTCAATATCCGCCTGGCTGATGGTCAGATCCGATCCGGTGGCCGATTGATCGGCCGGCACTACCACCAGGTGCGCCAATCCGTCAATTTTCTTCAGGTGGTCTGCGCAAACTGCCGCCACCAGTTTTCCCCGGATGTCGATCATTCCGGACAAAAACAGCTGGGCGGCCAGATCGATCACACCCGAGCCACAAATTCCCTGCGGCGGCTGGTCTTCAATCGTGTGGATTTCAAAAACATGGGTTTTCGGATCTATCGCAATGCGATCCACTGCCCCGGGAGCCGCCATCATGCCCATGGCCGTCACCCCGCCTTCCAGGGCCGGGCCGGCAGCTCCGGCGCAGGCGATCAGCCAGTCCCGGTTGCCCACGATCACTTCGGCATTGGTTCCCACATCCACCAGGATAGCCACATCCGGCCGCCGGTGCAGGCCTGAGTAAAGGATTCCTGCAATCAGGTCCCCACCAAAATAGCTGCCAACATTCGGGAAAACCAGGGCCCTGGCCGAAGGGTTCACGTCAAGGCCCAGTTGTGAAGCCTTTATAATATCGGGTTTGTTGACCACCGGGATATAGGGCTCCCGGATAATCCAGCGTGGATCGAGCCCCATGAACAGATGGGTCATGGCCGTGTTGCCGGCCACCGAGACGGCATAAATACTGCGGGGCTCAAGACCTGCCTGGCGGCACAACTTTTCAATGGATCGGTTTAACCCGGTGATGATCAGCTCGTTTAGCCGTGTGAACCCGTCGGGGCTCTCTGCAAAATGAATGCGCGCCAGGATGTCCGGTGCCACCGCCAACTGGGGATTGTCAAAACCGCTCTCGGCCAGACGGCTGCCAGCGGCCAAATCGATCAATCGCAGCACCACCCGGGTGGTTCCCAGATCCACAGCAAGTCCGGCCATGGGCGGAGGATCATCGGCCCGGGCTATTGCGGTTACCAGCCAGCGGTGACGATCCTGGAAAAGAAGGCAGCAAACGCGGTATTTCCATTTCCGAAGGCATTCGGGCAGTTGTTTCAGCAGATCCAGATCCAGATGGATGGCATCGGTTTGCAGCCGGTCTTTTAAGGCCCCAATCAACCGGTCCGCATCGGCGGTGTTGTCCTGCAGGGTGGGGGGCACCAGTGAAACAGTTTGTATCCAGGAACGATCAGTAGGGTTCATTATCTCAGCGTCTTTTCCAGCTCTTCAATCAACCGGTTCATCACCTCGCCGGCTCCGCCCATGATCAGGTAGTCGCTGATCTCACCGGTCAGGGGAGTTTTTTCGGGGTTGATTTCCACCACCCGGGCCCCATTGTCCTTGGCAATCACCGGCATCAGCGCCACCGGCTGGACCACGGCAGAGGTGCCCACCACCAGCATCAAATCGCAGTTCTCAGCGGCGTTGCGGGAGCGCAGCAGGGCATCGGTAGGGATCATTTCACCGAAAAAAACGGCATCCGGCCGCAAAATCCCCCCGCATTCACAGCGGGGGGGGAGTTGGGAAATGTCCACCCGGCGGGTTTCGTATTTCTTGCCACAGGCCATGCAGCGCTGCCAGGCAAAGGTGCCGTGAAACTCGATCACATCACTGTTGCCGGCCGCCTGATGGAGTCCGTCAATGTTCTGGGTGATCACGGTTTTCAATTTGCCCAGTTGTTCCAGTTTTGCCAACCCCAGGTGGCCGTCATTGGGCCGGGCGCGATCCACGATTTCTTTCATTTCCCGTACCAGGATATCCCAGACCCGGGCCGGGTCCTGCATAAAAGCGTCTATATGGGCGATTTCCATGGGATCAAACCGTTCCCACAGCCCTCCCTTGCCCCGGAAGGGAGGGATCCCGCTGTCGATGGAAATGCCGGCACCGGTCAGTGCCACCACATGGTGGGCGGCCGCCAGATCAGCGGCTGTTTGTTTGATCAGATCATCCATAAAATCCTCCCCGGTCGCCCTCCTTTTCCCTTTCAACCTTCGATATTGGGCGTTCGATGTTCATTGTCTAACTTTTTTTATATTTCAAACACCATATCCGCGGCTACTCCCACGCATTCCAGCTGC
>JAOZSC010000185.1 GCA_029939875.1 Desulfobacterales bacterium | reverse complement strand
CCGGTTGACCCAGAAGCCGGGAATGTTGGGCGCCAGAAAAGGCGCTTTTTTCATTTCGAGCAAGGCCTGGCGGGTAAAGTCCACCGTCTCGGCCGAGGTTTTAGCACCGGGCACCACCTCAACGCCGGGCATCATGGGCACCGGGTTCATACCGTGGGTAATAATCGAACGTTCCGGGCGCCCGCCGGCCTCGGCCATGGGGTTGATGTCCAAGCTGCTGGTGTTGGACCAGAAGATCACTTTTTCGGAAAGCTGGGGTAAAAATTCCGACAGCACGGAGCATTTCAGTTTAAGGTCCTCGAAAATCACCTCCAGAAAAATATCACAGTCTTTGGCGGCTGCGATGAACTGTGCCTTGTCCGTGTAGGTAGAAATCTTTTTAGCGGTATTGGCGGCAAAATCAGCGTCATCGATTCTAAACTTTTTCGCCACCTTGCCCGCCAGCTTCCCACAGGCTTCGGCGGTGCCGGACAGCATGTCCGCGTTGGCGTCATAACAGTGCACATCATGGCCGGTCATCGCGCATTGGGTGATCCAGCCGCGTCCCATAATGCCCGTACCCAGAATTGCAAATTTCATCATTTTCCTCCTGTGGTTTAAATTAATAGGTTTTAGATTGTAAATTGGCTTTCGGCATCGCGGCCCGAAGGCGCCATGCTGTATCCTTTACTTTGCGCCGGAGTATAGAAAATTGGGGTTTCATGTGTCAATTAAAAAAAGCGGAGAACGCATTTATTTTGAATATTTTGCGAGCGGTCGTCATTGACATTGCGAATTTGATCTTTAGCTTTTTGTGTGCGATATTTTTGGCGAAGCAGCCGGAAGTTGGCTGACGGTTTTTGGGAAATGAAAACGGATCGAACCACCGTGCAGCAGGAGCTTCTGTTTGATCCCCAGACCTCCGGTGGGCTGCTGCTGTCGCTTCCGGCTGCCCGGGTCGATGATGTTCTGGCGGCCCTCAAACAGGCCGGCGTAGAAGACGCGGTTTGCATCGGCAATGTGGTCAGCGACAGCGGGGCGTTTGTAAAGGTTGTTTAGGTGGAATTCGTATTAGCGCTTAGCTATAATGGCCTTGGCCGGGATCAAACCGGTGGCGCTGGCCGAGACAATATTGCCGGCCACTCCCGGGCCGTCGCCGGCCACGTAAAGGCCCTTTATCCTGGTTTCCAGATCGCGGGAAGTTTCCACCTGGGTGGCAAAAAATTTGATTTCCGGGGCGTAAAGCAGGGATTCGTCGTTGGCCACTCCCGGCACCACGCAGTTTAGCTTTTCCAGCCCTTCGATGATGTTGGTCAGGATGCGTTCCGGCAGCGCCATGGCGATGTCGCCGCAGACCACATCGGTCATGGTGGGTTCGATATAGCCCTTTTTGATCCGGTTCCAGGTGCTGCGCCGGCCCCGTTTGAGGTCGCCAAAACGCTGCAGGATCGGTTTGCCGCCGCCGATCAGGGTGGCCAGGCTGCCGATGGATTCTCCGTAAGCCTGGTTGTCGGTGACCGGTTCGGTGAGCACCACCTTGGAAAGAAAGGCGAAGTTGGTGTTGCGCGATTTTTTATCCCGATAGGCATGCCCGTTGACACAGACAAAGTTGCTGTAGTTTTCCAGGGTCACGAATCCGCCCTTGTTGGTGCAGAACGTTCGTGTCTGGTCGTCATATTTGCCGGTTTGGATGAAAAAAGTGGGATCGTAGATGACCTCGCACAGATCCTGCATGATGTCGTTGTGCACCTCGACGCGCACGCCGACCTCGATGCCGCGCTGTTTGAGGCTGATGCCATGTTTTTGCGCCAGGCGGCCGACCCATTCAGCACCTACCCGGCCCGGGGCCAGGATGACCCGGTCGGCAAAATATTTTTTGCGGTTGGTGATAACGCCGGTCACGCGGTTGTTTTCAACGGTGACCTGCCGGGCTTCCTCCGAGGTGTGAATCACCACCCCCGCAGACCGGATATGGTCTGCCAGGCTGGAGATGTGGTCCGGGAGCCGGTCGCTGCCCAGGTGCTTTTGCTTGATAATCAGCAGATCAATGCCATAACGCTTGGCGCTTTTGCGGATTTGCCGGGCCGCTTCCATGTCGGTGGGATAAAGGGGGCCGTCCATGCCGAATTTGTTAAAAATTAACTCGGTTTCGTTGATCAGGGCTTCGGCCTTGTCAATGGCCATGAACTGGGACAGATCGGTTTTTCCCAGTTTGTAAATATAATTGAGCTTGCCGTCCGAAAAAAGCCCGGCCCCGCCGATTCCGCTGAGAATATTGCAGGGTTTGCACTTGCGGCACTCGTGATAGACATTGACGGGGCAGGCGCGTTTGTGCGGGTTTTTCCCTTTTTCAATCAGCAGCACCCGGCAGTCGGAATGTTCGCTGAGATAATAGGCCGCAAACAAACCGGCCGGCCCCCCGCCGACGATAATAACATCATATCCGGCTTTCCTGTCGGAATATTTTAAAGCAGGCATGATCTACCTTTCTATGACCGTATGCGGCTCGAATACGACCGGGTCCTGTTGGTAAGCAAAAGGGTGGTGGAATTGGCCCGCCAGAACACGAAACGCGTCGCCTATGCACTGGTGCGGGTCAATAACCCGTCAACACTATATTAGCACATTCGGTGCCGGGAAAGAAAGCGCATAAAAGATGATTGAAGATTTATCCGCATATTTGCGTCAACCGCTTTCAATCGGAAGCCGAACTATCCGCAGCCGACTGGTCCTGGCCCCGATGACGTTTCTCGGGCATGTCGCTTTCCGGGAACTGGTTTCGCAATACGGCGGTTGCGGCCTGCTGTTTTCCGAGATGTGCAGCGCAAAAGCGATTCCCCATGAAAACCGATTTGTGTCGCCTTATTTCAGATGGCGTGACGCAGAACGCGCCGGGTTGGCCATTCAGATATTCGGCAATGATCCCGTCGTTATGGCCCTGGCTGCCCGCCGAATTGAAGCCGAAGGTCTGTTCGGTGTGGACATTAATTTCGGATGTGCCGACGGGGCTATTTGTCGGCAAAACTGCGGGGCTGCGTTGCTGAAAGATCCTGACCTCGCCGGGGCTATTGTATCAGCGGTGCGCGAGGCCGTGGCTTTTCCGCTGACCGTAAAATTTCGCATCGGCTGGCAGGATGATCCCCAAACCACCGTGCAGCTGGCCAAACGTTTTGAAGCCGCCGGAGCCGATGCACTGGTCTTTCATCCGCGGGTAGCGCCGGACCGGCGCTCACGGCCGGCTAGATGGGAATATATCGCTCTGGTCAAGCGCGCTGTTGAAATTCCGGTATTAGGCAACGGTGACGTGTTTGACCGCATCGGATGTCTGAATATGATCCGCCAGACCGGCTGCGATGGCGTGGCTATCGGACGCATGGCTGTTGCCCGTCCCTGGATATTTGCCGAATGGACCGAAGGCATGAAACCGGGAGCGGATATTTTTTACCAGAGCGCCGTTGAACTGATGGCTTTACTGCAAAAACACTATGAGCCGTCAGCTGCTATCCGGCGTTTCCGGCGCTTCGCCTTTTATTTCACGGCCAATTTTCGTTTCGGACACACCCTTTATTCACAGATCACCGCCGCCGGGAATTTCCCGGCGCTGGAAACGATTCTTTCGCGCTTTTTCAGCTGCGAACCCGACATCCTGACAACACCCAATATGAATTATTTCAAATGACGGCCTTGTTTTTGAGAAAAGAAAGGATGGCTCGCGCGGATTCCTCCGGCCGCTGCATGGGCACAAAGTGCCCGGTGTTTTCAAAACGCTGAAAAATGGCCTGGGGTACGGCTGATTTGAAGCGGCGGACAGCTGATGCAAGGAACGTATCCGAGTCGGCACCATACAGCACCAGGGTGGGCTGCTTGAGCAGAGGGACATGGCGCCAGATGTCATGGGGGCAGACGGCAAAGCATCTTGCTTCCCAGGCCGGTTCGCAGCAAAGCTTGACGGTGCCGTTATCAGTTTGGCTGGTGCCATCGGCAACATAGGCTTCCAAAAACCCATCCTGCCAGCTGTGAAATACTGCCTTACGGCGATAGGACTCTAATACGGCCTGGCGGTTTGGCCAGTTGTTTTTGCGCTTTGCCGCCGTGGCCACAATGGGCACCCGGGAAGCCAGGCCTGTTTTTTTCGCGAGATACCACCACCACATCCATGAAAACGGGAGAATCGTGGGATCGATGAGCACCAGGGCACTCACCAGGTCGGGTCGTCTGACCGCCAGCAGCAGGCTTGCTGCGGCTCCCCGGGAATGCCCCATGGCAATCACCGGATGGCCCAGATGTTCGAAAAAGCACGCCATGTCATCTGCGAAAATATCCCAGTCCCTGAGTTTATCGGGATCGGCCGAAGCCGAAGTTTTGCCGTGCCCGCGATCGTCCATGCCGATAAGGTGCAACTCATCGTTGAGCTGTTGTGCAAAAGGCGTATAAACGCTCGCGCATAGCCCGGTGGCGTGAGAGAAATGGGCTATCGGGCCATTGCCGCCCCAGTCGATGTAATGAAAATCACCATCGGGTCCTTTAAAGGTGTAATCCTGCCTGCTCATAAATTCTCCAAAATTTGCAAAGTTCTATTCATAACGAATTCCGGTGAGCAGGTAAAGGAATTTTCCATACTGTTCCGTCGCCATCCAATGACTATTGAGATTGCAGAACAATTGGTTTATAATACAATTTTTATAATCGTCATCAACCGCAGACCGGCACAGATAAACGCGGATTTTTTTACCGGCATGAACCTACCCCAAATATACCATATTCGCCAGCGATTTGACGGTACGCGGCTGCAGGATGTCAACGCGGCGCTGAAAAGCGACCTGAACAGATTGTCTCCAGCGCCGATCCGGCCAGGCCAGCGGGTGGCCATTGCCGCTGGCAGCCGCGGGATTGCCGGCATGGCCGACATCCTGCGCGGCCTGGTGGAATATTTTAAATCCCGGGGTGCCCAACCGTTTATTTTCCCGGCCATGGGAAGCCACGGTGGTGGTACCGCACAGGGGCAGGTGGCCATACTGGAACAGCTGGGGATCACCGAAGCCACTGTCCAGGCGCCGATCCTGTCTTCCATGGAAGTAGAAAAAATCGGCGCCATCCGGGACGGGGTCCCGGTGGTTGTCGATAAAACTGCGCTGGGCGCCGATCACATCGTGGTGGTCAACCGCATTAAATCCCACACCAAGTTCAAGGCCGCCATTGAAAGCGGGCTGATGAAGATGATGAGCGTCGGTATGGGCAAGCAGGCCGGCGCGCAGCTTTATCACCAGGCCGCCGTAACGCACGGATTTGAACGAATCATCATAGATGCCGCCCGCCTGGTACTGGCTCGCAGCCCCGTACTGTGCGCGGTGGCCATTGTTGAAAATGGCTATGGCCGCACGGCCGAAATCGCTGTGCTGCTGCCCGATGAGATTGAAAGCCGGGAAAAGGCACTTTTGCAGCGCTCAAAAAAAATGATGGCCAGACTGCCCTTCAATGAGATCGATCTATTGATTATAGACGAGATGGGAAAAGACATCAGCGGGGTAGGGATGGACCCCAATGTCACCGGCAGAAACCGGGACCTGCTGGGTATCTTCCCGCATCCGGCACAGGTAAAACGGCTTTTCGTGCGGGATTTGACCGCTAAAAGCAAAGGAAATGCCACGGGAATCGGCCTGGCCGATATTACCACCCGCAGGCTGGTTGACAAAATCGATTATGCCGCTACTTATAAAAACTGCATCACCGGCATCAGCCTGGAAAAGGCCGCCGTTCCCATGCACTTTGAGACCGATCGCCAGGCCGTGGAAACGGCATTGAGCTGCATCGGGCGGATATCCCCACAGGAAAGCAAAATCGTGAGGATTAAAAACACCCTGCAACTGGAAATCGTGGTGGTGTCCGAAGCTTACAAAGATACGATTGGCCGGCGATCCGATCTGGAAATTATCAGCGGACCTTCGCCTTTTGAATTTGACAGCGGGCATAACCTCCTGCCACTTTAGGCCGGCGCGCT
>JAOZSC010000184.1 GCA_029939875.1 Desulfobacterales bacterium | reverse complement strand
AGCCGTGGTGCCGTTGGCCAGGATCACCAGGGTGAAATTGTGGTTGTGGTGCACAGCGTTGATCAGACCGGGAATTCCGGAATGGAAAAGAGTGGAATCCCCGATAAAAGCAATCACTTTTTTGTCGGTGGTCTGGGAAAATCCGGCGGCGGTACCCACCGAAGATCCCATGCAAATGAGAAAATCAGCTGCCGAAAGCGGTGGCAGCAGTCCAAGGGTGTAACATCCGATGTCCGTGGGGAAAATGGTTTCCATGCCCTCGGTGGCCTTTTTGACCTCATGGAAGGTGGCCCGGTGTGAGCAGCCCGCACACAGGGTGGGTGGGCGCTGGGGAAGATCAGGTACGTCGGAAAGATCCGGAACCTGCCGTGGCGTAAACGGCAGCGCGAAGTAGTCGGCGATACCTTGCTGGACCTGGACCGGATTATATTCGTACAGGCGGGTAAACGGATCTTGTGTTTTTCCCTGGATGGGCAGGGTCAATCCCTCCTCCTGGGCAAACGCCTTTACCGCTTCTTCCATGTAAGGCTCACCTTCTTCCACGATCAGTACTTTTTCGCAGGCCTTCAAAAAGTCTTTAATCAGTGCTTCCGGCATGGGATGGGAAAAACCCAGGCGCAGTATTTTGATCTTGTCCGCAACCTCCAGGTTCTGGACGGCATCCGACACATAGTTGTGGCTGACACCATTGCAGATAATGCCCAGTTTGCCGCCGCCTTGAATGAAATTGTATTTTGACTGTTCGGCCAGCTGTCGGGCGGTATCGTAGTTTTTCAGCAGCTTGACATGCAGTTTACGGGAAACCGCTGGAACCGTCACCAGGTTCAGGGGGTCTTTTTGAAAGTCGCCTTTGGGTACGCGCGGTCGCAGGCTGCCCAGGGTGACAACGCCGGTGGAGTGGTTGATGCGGGTGGTGGTCCTGAAAAGCACCGGTTCTTTGAGCTTTTCGGAAAGATCAAAGGCATAGGCGACCAGTTCCCTGGCCTCTTGAACCGATGAAGGCTCGAGCATGGGAAGCCCGGACAGCTTGGCGTAATAGCGGTTATCCTGTTCGTTCTGGCTGGAGAACATGAACGGATCATCGGCCGACAGGATCACCAGGCCGCCTTTAACTCCCACGTAGGCCAGGGTCATCAGGGCATCGGCCGCCACATTGACCCCCACGTGTTTCATTACACACATGCTGCGCACACCGGCATTTGCGGCGGCGGCGGCGACCTCCATGGCCACTTTTTCGTTGGTGCTGTATTCGAAATAGAGGTCGCTGGTCTGGGAAATCTGGAAAAAGTTCAAGGAGAGTTCCGAGGAGGGGGTTCCCGGGTACGTGCTGGTGAACGCCACCCCCGCTTCAATTGCACCGCGGGCAATGGCCTCATTTCCCAGCAACAGCATTTTTTCGCCCGGATTGTCAGTCAGTAGTTTATGCATGGCAATTTCCTTATTCATGGTTCAGGGTTAAAGGGTCAGGGTTCAGGGTTCAACGTTCCGGGTTGCCCCCCCCAAACAGCTCATATCAAAGAGATTCTGTCTTCATCGTGTTTATAAAGCCGTTTTACCCCAAGAGGTATGTCGGGTATCCCGGGTCTTGATCAATATGGTGAGCAGTGTCCATCGGTTGTAACCTTTGAACCCAGAACCGATCAGTTTTGGGTTTAGTTATTTATCAGGTTTTTTCCTGGTATAAAGAGTTTTGTATTCATCCGGCTTTTGCTGCATACAGGTGGTACAGCCGTTCTCATTTTCAGGATTAAACGGTTCGAGGTGAACTTCCAGGCCGATTTCCCGGTACATTTCGATAATTTCGCCCAGCCGCGCTTCATCGTAGATTCCCTGTTTCTTCCAGCCCTGGCTGACAAGTTTTTCCGCGGGCCCGGGCGCCATGGAATCATGCCCCCTTGAATTCAGGTCGTTTGCGCCCGACAGTCGACAGACCTTCCAGGGCATCGGCCGTGGAGAAAATATCATTTAAACGGCTGAGTTCAATTTCAATCGCCTCTTGCATTGATTTTCCAACCTGTGCATCGATGATTTCGTTGCTGATTTTCAGCGCCAGGGGCGCTTTAAAACCTATGACCTTGGCCGTGCGAGCCGCCAGATCCTCCGCAATACCCTGGGGCAAATCACCGGCCAGCAGCCGGTCGACATTATCCCCGCTGCAGGCCAGGGCATATGGCTTGAATTTTTCCGGGATTTCGCGTGGGCGGTATTTATCAGGTTTTCCCTCGGCAACCAGCTCCTTTATGGTGGTCTCGACTTCCGCCGGCATGACAAGTCGGGTGACGATGCCCAGGGTATGGGCGTCGGCGGCGGAAATGGATGCGCCGGTAAATACATAGTATTTTGCCAGCTCCGGTCCGGCCATGCGGGCGGTACGCAGCATGCCGCCCAGGCCCGGAAAGATGCCGATGCCGGTTTCGGGAAACCCCATGGACCCGGCCTCAGTGGCGATGATGGCCTGGCAGGCCAGGGCCAGTTCACTGCCACCGCCCAGCGACAGGCCATCCAGCAGAGCGATGGTGATTTTGGGCGAATTTTCGATCTTCAAAAAAAGCTGATGGCCCTTGCGGGTGAATTCAAAAATATCATCGATCTGATCGGCCTTGATTTTTTGAACAAAATAACGGATATCCGCGCCGGCAACAAAAGCTTTGCCGGCCCCCTGCAAGACGATTGCTTTGACGTCAGGATTGTTTTCAGCTTCGCCAAAGCGTTGGTCAAGCTGGGCGATCACCGTTTCGTTCAAGGCATTCATGGCCTCGGGCCGGTTGAGGGTGATAAAGGCAATATCACCTTTGACATCCAGGTCGACGACGCGAAACTCAAAGGGTTTGCCGAGATCCTTTTGTCGGGCAAGAATACCGGGCATCTTAAAATCCGCATATTTTCGGGCAATCGCCTCCACCGCCGCGTAGGTTTTGTCCACGCCGATCTTATTCATGATTTCAAAAGGCCCCATGATCCAGCGCAGCCCGATTTTGGCGCCGCGATCGGTGTCTTCAATGGAAGCCACGCCTTCATCCACCAGGCAGGCCGCCACCCCGAGGCAGACCCCGTAAAACCGATCGGAGATCGCCGGAATTTTGCTTTCATCTACCGTGCCGGAAAGGTCCCAGAGCTCGTTTTTTTCCATCTGTGTCTTGAGAATGCCGGCGGTGGCATAAAACGGGCCGAGTTCGTTGCCCAGGGTGGTGGAAGCATGAACGGCGATGGGGATGCCGGTGACATTCATGAGCTCGAAGGGTCCCATGCCGATTTTAAAGGCCTGCTTGGCGGCCTCTTCGATGGTCGGGATATCGGCAACGCCTTCTTCGAGCATACGGGCTGCCTCGTTGAGAAACGGAACAAAAAATCGGTTGACGGCAAAGCCCGGGGCGTCTTTGACCACAATGGGAGTTTTGCCGTGCAGCCGGGCCACCAGCAGTGCCTTTTCAATGGTTTCGGCGCTGGTTTTCCCATGGGGGATGACCTCCAGCAGGCGATTTTTGGCCGGGTGAAAAAAGTAGTGAAGACCGATGAAGCGGTCCGGACGGGATGTCTGCCCGGCAAACTCGTGCACGTAAAAACTGGACGTGTTGGTGGCCAGGATTGTTTTTTTCGAGCACAGGCCGTCCAGCTTTTTAAATAAATCCGATTTTACCTGTTTGTCTTCAAACACCGCTTCGATGACCAGGTCCGCATCGGCCACCGCACTGAAATCGGTGGTGCCCGTGATGCGTGCGAGGGTCTCATCGGCTTGCCGGGACGTGAAAATTTTGCGTTTTACCCCTTCGGCCAGGGTTTTCCTGATCACTTCCAGCCCGCGCTGTACATACTCATCCCTGATATCTACGCTAACGACGTTCAGGCCTTCCTGGGCCATTTTCTGGGCAATGCCGCTGCCCATGTTGCCTGCTCCGATGATTCCGATTTTATTAATTTGCGACATATGAACTCCTTTAAAAATTGAATATTTAATATTGACGATTGAATATTATTAAAGGAAATAAAAGCGTTTGTCATCCTTCATTCGTCAATAGTCATTCTTATTTATTTTTCCACACCGGTTTGCGTTTTTCTTCGTAGCTGGCGATGCCCTCCAGGGTGTCTTCTGTTTTCATTAACCGGTTAAGAAAAAGATCGCTGACCCCGGCCAGTGCCGTTTTGAAATCCAGGCCCAGGTGTTGTTTGACGGCCCTTTTGTTCAATCGAATAATCAGCGGGCTGTTGGACCGGATATCCTGAATAATTTTTTCGGCGGCCTCGGCCGGCTGGTCATCTGTGCTCACGTGGGCGACCATGCCCATGCCGTGCGCTTCTTCGGCGCTGTAAAATTTTCCGGTAGTGCAGATTTCCACGGCCCGGGCCGGTCCCACCAGCCAGGGCAGCCGGATGGCCGCATACGGCGGCAGGAAACCGACTTTTATCTCCGGCTGACCGAACTGGGCGCCCTTGCCGGCAACGATGATATCGCAGGCAATGGCCAATTCCATACCGCCGCCAAGGCAGAACCCTTGCACCACCGCGATAATGGGCACCTCGAGCTGCTCGGTGAGTTCAAAAATACGGTTAAAGGTGGCAATCATGCCATCCACATTTTCAGGCTTGTGGTCGGCGACTTCCACCCCGGTGCAAAAATGCTTTCCCTCGGCATCGATGGCCACGCATTTGAGCTCGTCATCGGTGAGCAGTCCCGCCAGCAGGCTGTTGAGCTCGTCCATCATTTCGATATTCATCATGTTGAACTTCGGACGGTTGAGCGTAATGCGCGCAATTCCGTCGGCCTTATTAAATTTCAGGTATTTGAGTTCGGACATAATTTTTATTCCTTTTGAAACACATAGTTCAGCTGCCCGTTGGGCAATCGGTTGGCCATGGTTTTCATCGGCATTCCAACCTTGACCTCATCGTCGGGCAGGTCACTGGCAAGGCGTCCGAAAACCTTATAGTCGCCATAGTCAAGAGCCGCAATGCAATAGGGGACATCCTCCTGGAATCCGATGGGGGCAAATTCCAGCTTGCTGTACGTGATCAGTTTGCCCGTACCGTCGATTTCAAACCACTCCATGTGGGTGGTCAGACACTTGCAGCAATCCGCCCGGGGCGGAAAAAAAGACCGGCCGCAGTCCTGGCAGCGGGTTCCCATGACCTTACCGTCTTCCAGATAGTCAATAAAGTCATTTACCTTGGAAATAGCGGTAAAACTAACGGTCCCGAATTTTTTAAAGCGATCATCCACTTGTTTTTTGCCCATATTTCATCTCCATTCACTATTTACTATTCACTCGTCACTATCCTTTACCCCTACCGCCCCAGTATGGTCACATTCCCATACAGTCCCACACCGCCAATGTTATGCACCAGTCCGATTTGCGGGCTATCCACCTGGATATCCTTGGCCTCGCCCCTGAGCTGCAAAACGATGGTCCGGACCTGAGAGCCGCCGGTGGCCCCGATGGGATGGCCCTTGGACAGCAGACCGCCGTCTACGTTTACCGGTATACTGCCTTCCTTATAAGTTTCCTTGCTTTTGATCAGATCTTTTCCCTCCCCGGCTTTGGCAAACCCGAGATCTTCATAGGCCATCATTTCGGCAATGGTGAAGCAGTCGTGAACCTCGGCAACGTCAATGTCTGCCGGGGTGACACCGGCCATTTCATAGGCCTGCCTGCCTGCCTCGCGCGCAACGGTCAGGCCTGAAAACAGGTCTCTTCCCGCCAGGTTTACGCTGGTGCTGGCAGCTCCCAGACCGAGAATCCAGACCGGTTTTTTGCTGAACTGCCGTGCTTTTTCCTCGCTGGCGACGATAATACAGGAGCTGCCGTCGGCATTGGCGCAGCAGTCGCCGACCCGCAAGGGACTGGCAACCGGGCCGGACATACGGTTTTCCGGATCGGCAAACATGTCCAGGGTGACCGGTTTGCGGTAAACGGCGCGTTCATTGAGCTGTCCGTATGTGGCGGCCTTTACCCGGATGCGGGCCAGATCCTCGGGCCCGGTGCCGTATTGTTCCATGT
>JAOZSC010000183.1:5158-6012 GCA_029939875.1 Desulfobacterales bacterium | reverse complement strand
CCTGAAGTTTTTCATTGCTTTCCGTACTCATAATTTCCTCCATATTTGTTTTATAGTCCAAGTTCCGCCTCGGCGGTTTCAACAATTTTTCTAAGCTTTTCAGGTACGCCCTCGGGCAGTGGTGCCGGTTTGTGATTCTCAAGAATATTGACCGCTTCGGCCAGGGCCCGCTGATGCAGGTCGGTCTTGCCGGCGGCTTCCCATCTCTGGCGAACCACCCGGTTAATCAATTTTGGCTGGGACTGGGATCGCATATACTTGTAGGTATTTTCATGGCTAAGAAAATCACTGAAGGGACCGACCCCCTTGGTAATGTCCACCGACAGTGTTTCGTCGTTAACCGGTATGCCGCCCACAGTATGCTTGATCATCCGGACAAATTCATCGTCCATTATCAGTTGGCCGAAATCAAAGTTCATGCCGCTTTCGATCATCCCGAGGCCGTAAATCAGGTTGGCACCTGCCAACGCTGCCATCAGGCCCGTAAGGGTTTTTTCATGACCGATCTGCGCATCGGATGTTTTGCTGTCACCCTATCCGCCCGCCACGAATAATGGCAGACCGTAGTAGCGTGCCAGGCGTGCCACGGCCGCATTGATCATGGCGCATTCAGGCGACCCCACCGAAGCCGAACCGAACCTTAGATCCATGGCGGTGGTCGAACTGCCATAAATGAATTTTGCCCCTTTGCGGGTTATCTGGTTCAGGGCAACGGCGGCCAGCAATTCCGCATTGTGCTCGACAAGTGTGCCGGCAAGGTTGATCGGCGAAGACCCTCCGGCCATGGCCATGGAGATGACATTCACCGGCATATCCAGACGTGCGGTTTCCATGAGGATCTCACAGGTGTCCTG
>JAOZSC010000183.1:0-5148 GCA_029939875.1 Desulfobacterales bacterium | reverse complement strand
TGTCCTGGACCAGTTTCACGGGCTGACCGGGCAGGTATGAAAGGTGACCAGGGGGCGTTTTACAAGATTGCCCATGCCGCCGACAATTTCTGCTGCCATCTCAACAATCTTCCGGGTACAGAATCCACTGAAAGGGCCTACCATGCAATGTTTGGTGGTATTGGCAAAAAACGCCTCGGCATTATGAAGCGGCGCCAGATCCTGGGAAACTTCATGGACCCCCACGGCCCGATTGCAGACATCGACTTCCTCCAAAAAGTCAACGACCTTGGCCGTGTTGGCCACATCCTGTTTGGTGGGTTCCCGAAGCTCACCTGTAAACGGATCGAAAACCTGAACGCCTTCACCAAAATTGGTAAAGCCCACCTGGTTGTTTTCCACTACAAAGTCCTTTTTCGGGTCCCGCCCGGCCAGAAGAATCTTGGCCGGCGCCGACCGGACACAGTCTTCCACCAGGTATGAGGGAAGTCTGGCGATCTTTTTTTCCTTGTCGATTTTGGCACCTGCCGCTTCAAAGGCGTCAAGGGCCTAGGGGTCTTCAATAAAAATACCGGTCTCATCCAGAATTTCAAGTGTGGCCAGATGAATCTCATAAAGCTCATCCTCGGTAAACGTGTTGAGGCTGAAACCGCCGCTCTGTGGTTTTCCCGCATGTAAATTTCGTCTCAAAAAACCTCCTTTTATAAATACATAATTGCTTCGTACCGTGTGATGGGGATTGATCTTTTATTAACTTTCCCCTTTTTCAAGACATTGCTGAGTGGTTGAGTAATTGTCGGCATTATCTTAAATCACTTTTCCGGCCATATATTTTTTGCCGATGATTTTAATATCTGAGTGGGTACTGCAAAGTGTATACCAATTTACCATGCATACTGTTTTATATTAAAAATCAATATATTAGACATTTCGGAAACGAACTGGCGGCCTGAACAGGCTAATATTTGAAACGAAAACGACTCAACAGCAAGGCTAAACCCTGTAAAACAGGGCGGTTAGAATAGAGTCGGTTTTGATTCAATAATCTATGAGATAAATACTCATCGATATCAGATAGATACAACCTGTTTGATTCGAAATCGGTTCGTATCAATGAGGGTCTGTTTTTTTTGGCATGCCCGGATCTCGAATATAATTTCTCAGGGCCGCGGGTTGCTGCTGCGTCACACAATGAATCGCGCTACTTTCTGCAGTGAGGCTCACCACCGGAATGGGCACAATGGTGTGATCCGAAAAGCAATCGGCCAAAACGGCTTGTGCTTTCGTCATAGGCATTATCAAACGCGGGAATCAATACCAGATCGATAGTGATCAGGTAGTTTGCGTAGGATGCATGCCTTCACCTGTTGATGAATCTCCCAGGCCATTAACAGCCACGTCTTTTCCATTTTCATCTGATAGCCCAATCGGTTTTGCCGGCTGGAATCAGGATATTTCTCCGGTCATTGCAGCCACACCGCGGTTTGTTTCTCCCACTCTGCCGGCATTCGATAGCCTATCTCCCGGGGCGTTGCTGAAGTAATAATTTTTGCCATGTATTATACACGTAAGATGTATTCCGGCGTTCAAATTAAATCAGCTTTTTTTAGGGCCTTATCCGGTCAAGACATTATTGCTGCCGTAATCCCAGCTTACGGTAACGTCTTGCCCTTCGGGCAGTTGCGTGCGATATCCCTTGCCCCGGGTCAAATGAACCGTCATGAGCATATCCGTTTCCTTCAGGGCAACCGTAAATTCGCTGAAATCGCCCTGGTAGAACACTTCCTTGATTTTTCCGTGAAATTCGGTTTGCTCCCTGGGATCAGTCGGTGGTGCGTCTGCCGTTGCAGACTCAAGGCTGATGAGCTCAGGATGTACGGAAAACCCCGTAATCGCATCGCCGGCACATCCTTCCGGCTCAGGCGCAAATATCTTCAGCCCATCGGGTGTCTCAATCTCAATCCTGCCGTCTTTTTTGGAAACGACATTCCCGGTAAAAATATTTGTAGCCCCCATGAAAGATGCGACAAATATCGAGCGGGGTTTTTCATAAATTTCATCCGGTGACCCGATTTGCAGAAACGCACCTGCATTCATTATACCAATTCTATCTGATACACTCAGCGCCTCTTTCTGGTCGTGGGTCACATTCAGGAAGGTGGTACCGACCTCCCGTTGAATACGCTTTAATTCAATCTGCATCTCTTTTCTCAATTTTCTGTCCAGGGCAGCCAGCGGCTCATCCAGGAGGAGAACGGTGGGCTCTAAAATCAGCGACCGTGCCAATGCGACCCGCTGCTGTTGCCCTCCGCTTAATTGTTCCGGGAGCCGATCTTCCATGCCGCCCAGATTCACAAGTTCTATTTTTTCGGCTACTCTTTTTTTAATCTCGCTTTTGGAAATTTTTCTCTCCACCAGGCCGAATCCAATGTTTTTGGCAACCGTCATATGAGGAAAGAGGGCATGACTTTGGAAAACAGTATTGCAATCTCTTTTGTATGGCGGCAAGTCATTGACATTCAGCCCGGCAATAAACACATCACCCAGATCCTGGTTTTCCAGGCCGGCCACAACTCGTAACAGCGTTGATTTGCCGCAACCGCTGGGACCCAGGAATGAAAAAATTTCACCCTCTCTAATTTTTAAATTGACATGATCCACCGCCGTCAGATCACCAAAGCGCTTGACAACGTTTCTTACTTCCAGACAGATGCCCGGTTCGGTATTCGTATCTCCTGTATTTGAGGCTTGCATCTTTCTATTCCTCTCTATCTTGTATCGATGGTGTTGTTTATCCGCTCGTTTTAGTTTTTTTCTGTAACAAAAACATTAGCAGCATGCCGGTCATTGTTAAGGCAACGAAAAGGGTGCCGATGGTATTGATTACCGGGGTCGAACCAAATCGCAGTTGTGAAAAAACATAGATGGGCAGAGTGGTACTGCCGACTCCGGCCACAAAATAGGTGATGACGAAATCGTCAAATGACCACGGAAAGATCAGCATGGCCGAGGCCATGATACCCGGCATGAGCTGCGGCCCCGTGACTCTTATAAAAGTACGCACACGGGTGGCCCCAAGGTCCATGGCAGCCTCCTCCCAGGACCAGTCAAAACGCTGCATTCTTCCCAGGATGATAAACACGGCCAGGGGTGAACAGAATACAATATGGGCAATGATGATACTGGGGTATCCAAGCGGAATATGGATGAAACGCGTGAAAAAAACGAGCAGGGCGCTGCCGGTGACAATGGACGGGAATACGATGGGCAGCAGAATCGATGTTCTTAGAAACTGTTTTCCTTTAAAATTGAGTTTGTACAATCCGTAGGCCGTAATAGTCCCGATCAAGGTGGAAACAACCACGGTGACACCGGCAATGATAAGGCTTCGTATCAGGGCATCCCTGACTGCGTCATTGTGGAACAGTTTCAGATACCACTTGAATGTAAATTCATCCCAGGCAACACCGTATTTGTTGGTGGAAAAAGAAAACACGATAATCAGCAGGACCGGTGCCCAGAGAAATATCAGGGTTAAAACGCTCATAGCCCCTAAAACTTTCGATGCGATTTTCTTTTTTTTCATATTGCCTTCTCCAGTGCCTCCCTCCCCCCCCATTTAATGGTGAGATACAGGATCAGAATGAGTGTCGTTGCCAGCATGATGGCCAGGCTGGAGCCCAGGGGGATATTCCCCACAGCCGTAAATTTCTGGGCCACCAGGGAGCCTGCCATCATAATTTTCGAGCCGCCGAAAATATGCGGAACCAGCCACTCTCCGACTGTGGGAATGAAAACAAGAATGGAACCGGAAAGCAGGCCCCCCCGGGTCAATGGCAAAATGACCCGAAAAAATCTTCGAACCGGCGTGGCGCCCAGATCGGTGGCCGCTTCCAGGACCGAGCGGTCAAGCCCTTCCAGGGCTGCATAAATCGGAAGGATCATAAACGGCAGCCAGGCAAATACCAGCCCCAAGGCAACGGCAAAGGGGGTGTAGAGAATTTGAATCGGTTCGGAAATGATATGAAGGTTCATCAGGAGCCCGTTTATGATTCCATTGGTTCCTATGATCGTTTTCAGTGCATAAAGCCGGATGAGGTAGGAGGACCATGAGGGAACTATGATCATGAAGATCCAGAGTGTTTTCCACTTTCCCCCGTACCTGGTGATGTAGTAGGCGATGGGATAACCGAAAAGGATACAGAGTACATTGGTCTGCAAAGCCAGATAAAGCGATTGCAGAAAAACTTTCCCATATCCTCCGCTCAAAACGGCACGGATGTTTTCAAAGGTAAAAGAGTAAACGATCTGACCATATTCGCCTGATTTTAAAAAGCTGAAAAACAGGATGATGGCCAGTGGTGCAAAAACAAAGACAACGATGATAAGAATGATCGGGCTTAAATAAGCAGTTATCTCCAGGACCAGCTTGCGCTTTGCCCTTTTTGCCGCCTGGGTCATAGACGGTTTATTCAATGCGTGCATGTATAACTCCCGGGTGGAACGATGCTTTAAATTTTTTAATCACGAAAACACGCAATTCAGACAAAAACCGATGGTTGCCACATCCGCCGGACAACCGATACAACGGCTTTGCATTTTCGTCTCGGCGTGTCTCCGTGATCCATGGTAGTTTTGGCTGTTTACGAAGTTATTTTTTCAAATCTTCCCAGATCTTATCCCGGAGCTCTTTTCCCTTCCCCATGATCAGTCTGGTATCAAACCCGTCGCATTTCAGCATGTATGCCTTGTCAGGTATAAAACCCGGCCAGGCTTTCATCTCATCGCTTATGAATTCGATGGTGTGTTTGTGAACCGGTGGATAACCGATCCAGTCGATCAGCTGGACAGCGACTTCCGTGCGGAAGAGGTAGTTGAGAAAAAGGTGGGCTGCCGCCGAGTGTTTGGCCCCCTTTGGGATGAAATCGGTGTTACCGGCATAATAGGTCCCTTCTTTGGGCATCACACCCTTGATTTCGGGTTTTTCCCGTGAAAGCAGCCAGCTGTCACCGATCCACAGGTGGGAAATCCAGGCTTCATCTTCCTTGAGCAGGCGGCTGGGCCACGAATCATAGGCCATGACGAGGGGCTTTTGCGCCATCAAAACGGCTTTGGCTTCCATCAGCTCTTTTTCACTGTCACTGGTATATGAATAGCCAAGATACTTCT
>JAOZSC010000182.1 GCA_029939875.1 Desulfobacterales bacterium | reverse complement strand
TCGTGTTCGCCAAAATCGATGCCGACACCGGACTGTTGCCGATTCCGGAATCAAAAAATGTGATATTTGAATGCTTCAAGGAGGGGACGGCGCCCATCAAAACCACCAAGCGGCCCGATGAGATCAGCAACAAAGAGGATTTTTTCAAAAAGGATCTGTAAAAAAAGGTCCTTAGCAAACCATCCAGCAGCCGGTTGGCATTAAATCCCCAAAAAGGCTTCCTTCACTTTTTCGTTTTCCATTAATTCAGATCCGGTTCCGCCTAGTGTAATGCGACCATTCTCAAGGACATAGGCCCGGTTGCACATGGCAAGCGTCTGGGTGACGTTTTGTTCCACCAGCAGAATGGTGACACCTTCTTCTTTTATTCTTCTGATCATGGAAAAAATTTCCTGAACCAGGATCGGTGCCAGTCCCAGGGAGGGTTCGTCAAACATCATCAGTTTGGGCAGCGACATCAGGCCCCGGCCAATGGCTGCCATCTGCTGCTCTCCGCCCGAAAGGGTTTCGGCCGTCTGCTTTCTGCGCTCTTTTAAGCGCGGGAAGAGCCCGTATACGTACTCCAGGGTTTCATAGCGTTTGGTCTTGGCCTCTCCATAAAGGGAGCCCATGATCAAATTTTCCTCCACGGTCATTTCGGAAAACAGGCGCCGGCCTTCGGGGACATGAACGATCCCATGTTGGATAATATCATGGGGCGGATGATGATCCAGACGGATACCGCTGAGTTCAATGGTACCTTTTTGAGGTGTCAGCAGTGAGGAGATGGTTTTGATGGTGGTGGATTTTCCTGCCCCGTTGGCACCGATCAACACCAGGATTTCACCTTCATGGACTTCAAAGGAAACATCCCACAGAACCTGAAGATCTCCGTAAAACACATCAATATGATTAACGGTGAGCATATTCCTCTCCTAAATAGGCTTCAATTACGGCGGGGTTATCGGCAACCTCCTTGGGCGTACCCTGGGCGATGGTCTGGCCGAAGTTGATAGCATGGATACGGTCTGAAATCGTCATGATAACTTTCATGATGTGTTCGACAATAATAATGGTCACACCGCGGTCCCGGATTTTTAGAATTAAATCGATGGCCGCATCCAATTCTGATGGATTCAGCCCTGCAGCCGTCTCATCGAGCAAAAGCAGTTTGGGTTTGGTTGCCATGGCCCGGGTGATTTCCAGCCGTTTGCGTTCTCCGATGGACAGACTTTTGGCAATGACATCCTTGCGATGGGCCAGTTCGCAAAATTCCAGGGTTTCCAACGCCAGGTCCCGGGCTTCGTGTTTGGTCCGGACCTTGGCAAAGGCGGCCGCAATTACATTATCCAAAACGCTTAATCGGCCCAGGGGTTTGACCACCTGAAAGGTCCGTCCGATTCCGCTTTTACAGACTTTATGAGTTTTATACGCAGTAATATCCTGGTCATTGAAATAAATCTTGCCACTGCTTACCGGATGATAGCTGCTGATCAGATTGAATATCGTGGTTTTTCCGGAGCCGTTGGGGCCGATCAAACCGAAAATTTCACCCTTTTGGACTTCAAAACTGACATTATTTACGGCTGCCAGACCGCCAAAATATTTTATCAGGTTTTCAACTCTAAATAATATCAAGTTGCTACCCCCTTGTTTTTCATCGGAACCAGTTTTCTGATAATCTTGTTCCAGTCGCCCACGATACCGTTGGGAAGGACTAAAATGACGACCACCACCAGTATCCCGAAACCCAGTACATGGGCCTGGCCGATATATTTGGCTACCACAATAAGAAATTCCGAACCAGTCAACCCGGCCAGACCCTTGAAAAACCCGAAAAACCCGGTCCTGAAGAATTCATGTACCGCCACCATCACAAAGGCTCCCACCACCGGGCCGTAAACGGTTCCCACGCCGCCGACAATTCCGACCAAAATGGCCATAATGGAAATGTCATGCAGGGAAAACACCACTTCGGGATCAATAAAGCCCATGTAGTTCATGAACAGGGAACCGGCCATGCCGGTGAGAAACGCCGCAATATTTAAGGATATCATCTTGTAATGGTGGGTATCGATCCCCAGGCTTTCGGCGGCATCCTGATCCTCCCGGATGGACAGAAAGTAATAGCCCCACTTGGAATTCATCACAATCTGAACCATCACAACCGACAGCACAGCCAGGGCCAGAGCGATGTAATAGTAGGGAATTTTTGATAAAAAAGTGGGCATGATCAAAATACCCGCCATTCCTTCGGTCAGGTCTTCCCAGATGGTGGCGATGTGCCGGCAAATCTCATTTAAGGCTAAAGATGCCAGGGCAAAGTAGGCCCCCCGCAACCGAAAACATATCCAGCCAAAAGGAAAGGCGACGGCCATGGCTGTAAATCCGCCGAATGCCATCCCCCACCAGGCGGAAAGGCCTAATTTGCTCGCGATCAGGCCCGCCGTGTACGCGCCGGTGCCAAAAAAGGCGGCGTCACCGAAAGACACCTGCCCGGTGTAACCGGCAATCATGTTCCAGCCGGAGCCGATGACCACCCACATTAGCACCAGAATAAGCAAATGCTGGTAGTAGGAGTTTTGAACCACCAGTGGGAAAGCAATCAAGATTGCCAGCAAGACAAAAGGCGCATATTTTTTCATGCTGAATTCCTCATCGTAGCCGAAAATATCAACTTCCAAAGCGGGGGACAATTAATCTATGTCCGACAGGTTTTCAACGCTCCCGGGTTAAATTTTTGTCAGACGCTTAAATCCGCCGGGTAGAAACAGGAGCACCAGGATGAAAATAATCAGTCCAATCATATCGTCGAAGGCCATGCCGATATAGGTGGCGCCAAAGGCTTCGGCCAGGCCCAGGGTGATGCCGCCGAAAATAGCGCCCACCGTGGACCCTAGTCCGCCTAGAATCGTGATCACAAAAGCTTTTCTGGTAAAGGGTCCCCCGATATCCGGGAACAAATAGTATACCGGCAAGAGCAGGGTGCCGGCTGCGGCCACCAGCGCCGATCCCAAACCGAAAGTGATGATGGTAATTCGTTTGGAATCTACGCCCATCAAAAGAGCGGCATCTTTATCCTGGGCTGTGGCACGGATGGAGCGGCCGATGTCGGTTTTGGTCAAAAACCAGAACATGATAAGCGTGAACAACACCGCAATAAAGAAAGCGATAACCAGGGCCACGCTAAATGAGGTTTCCCCGATAAAAAAGGTGGCGCCGGAATAGCTTGTCTGAACGGACTTATAGTCAGAGGTGAAGATAAAGCGGGCAATTTCTGTCAGGACCATGCCGATTCCCACCGTCATCAGCACCTGGTTTTCAGGCAGAATCGATTCCACTTCCATCAGCGGGTTGAGGGTGTATTTTTGAATCAAGCATCCCAGGAGAAATAAAGCCGGCATGGCGACAAAAAGGCCAAGATAGGGATCCAGTCCCAGAAAATGAAAGCAGGCAAAAGTGACATACATGGCGACCATCATCAATTGTCCATGGGCCAGGTTGATGATTTTCATGACCCCCATAATCATGGACATACCCATACCAATCAGGCTGTAAAGACCTCCCTTGAGAATGCCGGCCACCAGGGTCTGCAGGAAAACCTCCATAACGAATCCCCTTTGATTTCGGATTTCGGTCTGCGACGAGCAGGTCGGCCCAGAACTCACTGCCGAAAGGCTCAACCGAGTCAGATGCGCCCGCCCACCTCGCTTGAGCGCTCGCGATGGCAGTGCGGTGATTTATGAATTGGAAAAATTTCTAGCGCCACACGCTATGCGTGGATGGATACGAACTGAAAACGATTATTAAAAGCAGGAGGCGACAATCCCGCCTCCTGCTTTAAGGTCTTTAAGGTTTACCGCTGGTTCCATTTGGGCACGGGGTAGACATAGGCCTTGGTTGAAACCGCTTTCGGCCATACGGTTTCAAGTTTGCCATCGATCCATTGGACCAAAAAGGTCGGCAGCTTGTTTTGCTGGGCCTTCTTATCATAGGAGATAAACTTCACCGGTCCAAAGGCCGTCATCATATCGGTTGCCGCCAGGGAATCCCGTATATCTTGGGGGGTCAACGATTTGGCCCGTTTGAGGGCGTCGGCAATCACGTACATGGCGGCATAAGCCTCGGCGCCGTGATACTCGGTGGGAGTATTGTATTTGGCCATAAACTTGTCATAGTAGTCTTTTGCTCCGGGGTAGGGTACCGACGGGGTCCAGAGAGTGGCCGAATAAACGAACTCAGTCGCTTTGCCGGCATTTTTTTCGAATTCAGGCAGGGTAAATCCGGCAGCCCCACCAACAAACAGTTTCGGATTAAAATTGAGCTCCTTGGCTTGGCGCATGAGCAGCGAGGCGTCCATGATGTAGGAGATCATGTACACAAGATCCGGTTTTTTGGATTTCACTTTGACCAGCAGTGGTTTAAAATCGATTGCACCGGCTTCATACCCCTCTTTCATCAGCACTTTCATACCCAGAGCTTCCGCCTGTTTGACAAATTTTTTCGACCCTTTTTGGCCGAAGAGGGAGTTTTCGTGCAAAATCGCCACGGTTTTGAGATCCGTGGCAACCGCTTTTACAAAAGATGCAAAACCACCCGGATACTCACTGACCGGTGGGTTCAGCCGGAAAATGTATTCCCAGCCCTGTTCGGTGATTTTGTCGGCCGAACCAGTGTTGACCAAAAACGGCACCTTGTTTTGCTGGGCCACGGCAATGGTCGCCCAGGTCACTGAGCTGGAATACCCTCCGCCGATCACCGGCACCTTGTCCTGGGTAATCAGCTTTTCGATGGCTGAGCGACCGACATCCGGTTTGCCGGTGGTGTCTTCGATAATCAACTCGATTTTTTTGCCGTTCACACCGCCGGCAGCGTTGATTTCATCAAGCGCCATTAAGAAAGATTTGTTTTCGATTTCGCCAAACTTGGCCAGCTTGCCGGTCAGGGGTAAAACAATACCGACTTTAATCGTATCGGCAGCAGATGCACTGCCCAGCATGGCCCCCATAAAAAACAGAATGCAAGAGAAAATAATTACGAATTTTTTCATAGCGACAGCCTCCTTTGGGTAAATGGTTTATGATTATTGTGGCCAGTAAAAAAATTGAATCCAGCTGCAAAGCAAAGTCATCGACATGCTATATACAAATTGTTGGAGGCAGGTGTCAAGCCGGGGAAAATATGAATTTTTTGTCATATTTTTTCTTACAAGGCAGAACCGGTTGAATGCTTAATGAATCTTTCTAAAACATTCAACAGTCAATTGCGGCCTGGCCGGGTCAGGGCTCAATCAGGTGGTTTTGAATGGCAAACCGGGACAGGTCCGCGTTGTTGCGCAGGTCCAGTTTTTTCAGCAGGCGGGCCCGGTAAGTATCCACCGTTTTGATGCTGATGTGATACGCCCGGGCGATTTCACGATTGGTGTGACCCATGGCCAGCCGCCGCAGCACTTGCAGCTCCCGCATGGACAACGATTCCAGGGGAGATTGCCCGTTGGAGCCCTTGGCGATGCGCAGGGCCAGGGCCTCGGCGGCTTCATCGGTGAGGTAACGGTTGCCTGCGTGGACTTTGCGGATGGCCTTGACCAGCTGTTCTGGAGCCGCCTGCTTGGTGATGTAGCCCATGGCCCCGGCCTGAATGGCCCGCACCACGTACTGGCCTTCTTCATGCATGGTCAGCACCAGGATCGGAAGTTGCGGGTTTTGTTCCTGCAGGCGGCTGATGACTTCCAGCCCGTCTAAGCCCGGCATGGAGATGTCGACCACCGCCACGTCCGGAGCGGTTTGTTCGACCAGCGTTAAAGCCTGGCGGCCGTCGGCGGCCTCGGCAATCACTTCCATATCGCCGCTTTCCTCAACGATGCGCCGCAGCCCGGCACGCACAATGCTATGGTCGTCGGCCAGCAGGACTTTGATCACTATATTTTATCCTTGTTTATTTTTGAGGTTTAACCGCCAGCGGCACTTTAAAATACAGCCGGGTGCCTTTTCCGGGCTGTGAATGCACTTCCAGGGTCCCGCCCACCAGGGTGGCCCGTTCGTGCATGCCGGCCATTCCCAGGCCTTCGC
>JAOZSC010000181.1 GCA_029939875.1 Desulfobacterales bacterium | reverse complement strand
TCATGACCCCCACCGCTGCTCTGGCCGACGTGGTGCTGCCGGCGGCCACCCAGTTTGAGTTTAACGATATCGGACACTACGGGCTGGGCCACGGCTTCATCCTGGCACGCCCCAGGGTGGTGAACCCTCCTTCGCAATGCTGGCCGGATATCAAAATCCTCAACGAACTGGGAAAAACTCTCACCGACGCGTCGCACTGGCATGAGGATTATGAAGCCTTGCTGGATGATGTGCTGGCACCGGCTGGACTTGATTTTGGCCAGTTTTCCCGCCGTGGGTACCTAAAGGGTGACCAGCGGTTTCATAAATACCGGACCGCCGGGTTTAAAACCCCGACCGGCAAAGTGGAACTTTCCCTGAGCCGCGCGTCAAAGCTAAAAGCAGCCGCGCTGCCGGAATTCAAGTCCTATCCGGAACCGGAAGATCCGGCCTATCCGCTGGTGTTAACCAGTGCCAAAAGCCCCTACTATCTGCATTCATCCTACCGGTGGGTGGAAAAATTGAGGAAAAAACAGCCGCACCCTCTGGTGTTGATCCATCCGCAAACAGCTGCCGAATACGGCATCCGCCAGGACGACACCATCATTGTCGAAACCCGTTGCGGCCGCATCACCCAAACCGCCCATTTGACAGACAGGGTGGATCCGGCGGTGGTATATGCTGCTTATGGCTGGTGGTTTCCGGAAGAAGATATTAAAGGTCTGTATGGATGGGAACGGTCCAATTTCAATCTGCTGACATCAACCGATATACTGGGCCCACAGTTTGGCACTCCAAACCTGAAAGGCATCGGGTGCCGGATAAAAAGAGGATAAATCAGCTGCCGGACCCTTTGAGCATATCGTAAAAAGATTCCGGAAAAAGAAAACTGGACTCATAACGGACAAATCCGAGAATATCCCCATCCTTGAGCTGTACGCGCTTTTTTCCCACCCGGGTCCCGTTGATCTTGGTTCCGTCTACCGAAAAAAACAGTCCCATCGGCAGTCCTAAAGCGGGTCCGGGTTAAAACTTAAATTAAGTGTCTTTGGCGAGAATTGATTGACTCCGGATGCGCAGCCTTATATGATTGGAGGTTAAGATTATTGCCGGTTATCCGGCGTTGGGACACATCCGCAATGAAATGGTTTCTGAGCATTACACTGATCGGCTTAACACTGCTGGCCTGCTACCTGGAGGATATCTACCTGTCTTTCCGGCCGCCTGTTGCGGGCAAGGCGGTGTATCTCGCTATCCGGTCACGCCGCAGCTTTGATTTCGACCAGGCCAAAGCGCTGGAGGCCAATCGGGAAAAAGCGATAGCCCAGTATATTCCCGTGTTTCGCTACCTCCCCCAGCGCATTGACGCTTCCAAGCATCAGTTCCAACAATTGACAAACGCATTTTCCAATCTGAAGGGAAAAAACCGCAGGGAGGTGGAAAACCTGAGCCGGCAGCTCCAGAAGATGCTGGGAGTACAGATGTCGGCAGCCGATATCATTAACATTACCCGCTACCATGATTTAAAAAATCTGTTGAAAGGCATCCTCACCATTGAAGAGTCGATCCTGCAAAACAAAGTGCTGGACGACCCCAGGCACCTGATGGGCAAGCATGCAATCGAAATCCGGCGCCCGAATTCATCCGGCAGTGTGACCCAGCCCGCGAATGAACTGATCACCTTGGAAAAAGCCCGCTTCCTGCTGGAAGAAAAGGTCCGTCAACTTTTCTGGCAGGTAAGAAAAAACGTGTTAGATCCGGTGCTCCGGTTGGCTCAGGCAACACTGCAGCCCAACCTGATATACGACCAAAGTGAAAATAACCGCCGCCAGGACCGCATTGCCCGGGAATATCCCTTCAGCACGGTATCCTACCGACCGGGAGATGTCCTGGTGGCCTTTCGCAAAAATTTAAACGAAAAAGACGTGTTACTGTTAGACACTTACCGCAAGCACGAGGCGGCGGCCCTGTACCGCGAGATTCCGTGGATTTCATTCACCATCCTGTTTATGGTCATGTTCTATAATGTATTCCTGTCCCGGATTCTTGCCGACGGATCCCGCCACGAACCTCCTTACGCTTTTCTGTTATCCCTGCTGATAACCACTATTATCATCCTCAAGGCGGGTCTCGTTTTGACCCCTTTTCCGGTTTATGTTCTGCCTTTCGGCTTGCTGCCCATGCTGGTCATCGCATTAAACCACGATAAAATTACCGCCACGGGCACCACTTTGCTGGGAGCCCTGCTGGTCAGCCTGCTTTGCGGCCCCACTTTTCAATTCCTGCTTTTTTTTGCCTTCGGCGGTCTGGTAGCCGTGCTGGTTTCGTCGGGACTGCACAAACGCCTGCAGATCATGTGGCCGTCACTGGTGGTGGGGGTCATCAACACCGTGAGTATTATCATCTTTACCGGACACTGGCAGGTGGTTTTATCAAAGTTGGTCCGGTTGCAACCCATTGAAATCGACCTGTTGAAAAAAACAGCGGATATGGCCCTGGTGTCCAACATGACCTGGAGCTTTGCCGGCGGCCTGGCTGCAGGTCCCGTGGTACTGCTGCTGCTGCCACTGCTGGAAATAAGCTGGCAGACAGCCTCCACTTTCAAACTCAACCGCTATATGGATCTGAACCGTCCTCTGATGAAAGAGCTTCTGTCCAAGGCTCCGGGTACTTATCAGCATAGCATGACGGTGGCTTACCTGGCGCAGGCCGTTGGTGAGGCCATCGGCGCCAATACTCAACTGTTGAGAATCGGCGCCTATTATCATGACATTGGTAAAATGATGAACCCCAAATTCTTCATCGAAAATCAGTTTAACCATGAAAATTTGCATGATGTCCTGGAACCCAAGGAAAGTGCCAAGCTCATCATCAACCACGTACGGCATGGCATGCGAATCGGCCAGGAGTCCGGGCTGCCGAAGGTGGTTGTGGATTTGATTCTTCAGCACCATGGCACCCAGTTAATGGAATATTTTTTCAATATTGCCGCCCGAGCCTATCCCAAAAGCAAGATTCGCAAAAAAGACTTTCGCTACCCGGGGCCCAAACCCCAGAGCGTGGAAGCTGCTGTATTAATGATCACCGATTCGGTCGAGGCCGCCTCCCGCTCCTTGCAGGAGCCGACGCGAAAAAAGTTTGAAGAAATGGTACGCCATATTTTGGTCAAACGAATTGTTGACGGGCAGTTCGGCGAATGCGATCTGGCCTCACGGGATCTTGCCAAAATTATAAAAACCCTGGTTGATGCGCTCGAAGCCTCGTTTCACTCCCGCATCCGTTATCATTGGCAGGAAAAAAAGGTCAGACCTCCGAAACGCGGCTGGAAAATCAGCGACAGCAAAGAGCGTGATCCGGAAGACCGTGCCTTTCGTCTATAATCCGGTAAATATGCAGCATTTTAACGGTACAGACGTTGCGGTATAAACAGGAAAATCGCATGTCTCAAAGCTTATTGGAAGGTAACGAGGCCATTGCCCGGGGGGCAGTGGCGGCAGGATGCCGTTTTTTTGCCGGTTACCCGATCACCCCGGCAACCACCATTTTAAGCACCATGCTCACCCTGCTACCGCCGCTGGGCGGGACCTGCCTGCAGGGCGAAGATGAAATTGCCTCCATCGGGTTGTGCCTCGGGGCTTCCATGGCCGGGCTGAAAGTGATGACGGCCACGTCCGGTCCGGGTATCAGCCTGTACAGCGAGCAGATTTCCTTTGCCGTGGGAAGTGAAATTCCCATCGTGATTATCGATGTTCAGCGGCTGGGGCCGTCAACGGGATCGGCCACCCGCGGTGCCGACGGGGACATCAATTTTTTGCGCTGGAGCAACAGCGGCGGCCTGCCGGTAATTGTGCTGGCACCGGTTACCGTGGCCGATTGCTTTTCATTGACCATGCAAGCCTTCAACTTGGCGGAAAAATTTCGCTGCCCGGTGTTCGTGGCATCCAACAAGGAGATCGCCATGACCCGCGAAAGCATTGATATCGATGCCGTGGACCGCCCCGACATCCTCCATCGCAGGGCGGCATCGTCAAACCGCCCTTTTTACCCGTTTGAGATAAAAAAAGGCCGCAGCGTGCCGGATTTTCTGCCCATCGGCGGTGAGGTGGTCGTGCGGCAGACATCTTCCACCCACGGTGCCAACGGATTCATTACCACGGATCCGACAGAGATTGCCCTGACATTGCAGCGCCTGCAGACCAAGCTGGAAACCGCCGTGGAGTCGTTTTCATTTCACGAATCACTGGAGACTCCCGACGCCGAAACCCTGATCATCACCTACGGGGTCACCGCCCGGGCCGCCCGGGCAGTCTACCGTGAAAGCCGGCGCGACAAAATCCCGGTAAATCTTTTGATTCTCAAAACCCTCTGGCCGGTGCCCGCCGGGGTGATTCGCCGGGCCGCCGAAGGGGTGCGCCGGGTGGTGGTAATCGAAATGAACCTGGGGCAGTATGTCCGCGAAATCGAGCGCGTGCTGCCGGGAAAATCCGTTTATTTTTACGGTCAGATGGACGGCCGGCTGATCAGCCCGGCCGTAATCCGGGAGGCCGTTGCCAGTGGATAGTTTTCTCAATACCGCCAGGCCACCGGTTTTCTGCCCGGGATGTTCCCACGAGCGGATTACCCACACCCTGGATAATGCCTTTCAAAACATGGGGCTGGCCGCAAACCGGATCGCCATGGTCAGCGATATCGGCTGTTCCGGCCTTTTCGATACCTTTTTCAACACCCATGCCCTGCACGGCCTGCACGGTCGTGCCCTTACCTATGCGGCCGGCTTGAAGCTCGCCCGACCGGAGCTGACCGTCGTTGTCACCATGGGCGACGGCGGCCAGGGCATCGGCGGCGCGCACCTGCTGTCCGCCTGCCGCCGGAACATAGACCTGACCCTGCTGGTATTAAACAATTTCAACTTCGGTATGACCGGTGGACAATACTCGGCCACCACCCCTGCCGAAGCCCGGGTCGGCTCGGCCTTTTTAAACCAGCTCGAACGCCCCATAGACATCTGCCAGGTGGCCCGCAGCGCCGGCGCCCCCTTTGTTGCCCGCTGCTCGGCCTATGACGGACAACTGGCGGCCAAAATTCAACAGGCCGTTGAATTCGAGGGCTTTGCGGTGGTCGATATCTGGGGCGTTTGCCCGGGGCGCTTTACCCGCCGCAACCACCTGACCCCCAAAAGCATTGAGACGGCACTGTCGCACATGCCCCCGGCAGACGGTCCGGTGCCGGAAAATGCCCGCCCCGAATACGGCCGCCATTACCGCCGGCTGGCCGACGCCCAAAAACCTGCCGCCAAACCGCCTAAAATTGAAGCACGCTTCAAGCCGCCCCGGCCGGATCGCCAGGAAGTCATCCTGCTCGGCGCTGCCGGGCAGCGTGTCATCACCGCCGGTGAGATTTTATGCCTGGCCGGTCTTTTTGCCGGCCTGAAGACCACCCAGAAAAACGAGTACAACATTACCGTACTGCGGGGGCCGTCCATCAGCGAATTGATCCTTGCGCCGCAACCAATCGATTACACCGGCATCACCTGCCCGAATGTCGTCATCGCCCTCGACCAGCAAGGAGTTGACCGGCGCAAAAATCTGTTTGGACACCTGGACGGCAATACGCTGGTCCTGCAGGCCGGTGACGTACAGGTGCCCGCCGGCCGCGCCCGCATCCACAAAATCGATTTTAAAAGTCTGGGAATCAAAAAGCCGGACCGCGCCCTGGCGTCGCTGGCAGTACTGGCTGCAATGGGCACGGTGATAACTTCACAAATGCTGGAAGCCGCTGTAAAAACAAGATTCAAGGGCAAAATCCTTGAATCATCCCTGGCATTGGTTGACCGGATGAAAGCATAAAACTATAAAAATCAGCTGTAACGGTTGAGCGAACCTGCCGGCCTCCAAACCGTCGTGCAGGTACAGGCCTTTACATAGAACAGCAGCGTTTTTCCGGTCAGGTTGAGCGATGTTCGGCAGATATCAAAAAGCTACGTTACTCTCTTTAGACATCGTAGTAGAATCCATTGGCAGCTTTTTTGGCGGTATGAGATGAAACCTACGGCTTGTAATCAGGTTGAATCTAAATC
>JAOZSC010000180.1 GCA_029939875.1 Desulfobacterales bacterium | reverse complement strand
TAATGGCAAAACACGATACCCCTTTGCTGGACCAGCTTGAAAGCGGGCCGTGGCCGAGCTTTGTGTCTGATCTCAAGCAACAGGCCGAGGTGAGGGCGAAAAATGAAGAAAACATTGAATTTCAGATTCCGCAGGATGTCTGTGAGGACCTTCTGGGTGTGCTGGAGCTTTCTTTCAAGCACGGCCGGACCCACTGGAAACACGGCGGAATCGTTGGCGTCTTCGGCTATGGCGGCGGTGTCATCGGCAGATACTGCGACCAGCCTGAGCAGTTTCCGGGTGTGGCCCATTTCCACACCATGCGCGTCAATCAGCCCAGCGGTAAATTTTACACCGCCGAATATCTGCGTCAGCTCTGTGATCTGTGGGATTTCCGCGGCAGTGGCGTCACCAACATGCACGGATCCACCGGTGACATCATTTTTCTCGGCACCACCACTCCCCAGTTAGAAGAAATCTTTTACGAGATGTCCCACAAATTCAATCAGGATCTGGGCGGCTCAGGGTCCAACCTGCGCACGCCTTCGGATTGTATCGGTTCGGCGCGCTGCGAATTCGCCTGCTATGACACCCACGACCTGTGCTATACGCTGACCCAGGAATATCAGGATGAGCTTCACCGTCCGGCGTTTCCGTACAAGTTCAAGTTTAAATTCGACGGCTGCCCCAACTGTTGTGTGGCGTCCATTGCCCGGTCCGACCTGTCTTTTATCGGTACCTGGCGAGACGACATCCGCATCGACCAGGAAGCGGTCCAGGCCTATATCGGCGGTGAGATTGCCCCCAACGGCGGCGCCCATTCCGGCCGTGACTGGGGTCCTTTTGATATCCAAAAAGAAATCATTGACCTCTGTCCCACCGATTGTATGTGGATGGAAGACAACAAACTGATGATCGACACCAAGGAATGCAATCGCTGCATGCATTGCATCAATGCCATGCCCCGTGCCTTGAGAATCGGTGAAGACCGCGGTGTTACCATTCTCGCCGGCGCCAAGGCCCCGATTCTGGACGGTGCCCAGATGGGTTCATTGCTGGTACCTTTCATGAAGGTGGAAGAACCCTACGACGAAGTCAAGGAACTTATCGAGAACATCTGGGATTGGTGGATGGAAGAAGGCAAAAATCGCGAGCGGCTCGGCGAACTCATGAAACGCCAGGGTTTTCAGAAGCTGCTGGAAGTCACCGGCCTCGATCCCGATCCGCGGATGGTGATGGAGCCCAGATCCAACCCGTATATTTTCTGGAAAGAAGATGAGGTACCGGGTGGATTCAAACGCGATGTCAACGAATTCAGAAAATATCATCAGAGATAGGGGGTAAAATATGGCTTTTATATCATCAGGTTACAATCCCGACAAGCCGATGGAAGACCGAATGAGCGACATCGGACCGAGAAAATACGATGAGTTCTATCCGCCGGTAATTGCCAAGAACAAGGGCAAATGGCTGTGGCACGAGATTATCAAACCCGGTGTCTACTTTCACGTGGCCGAATCCGGCGACAGGGTTTACACGGTGAGAGTCGGCGGTGCCCGTTTGATGAGCACCACCCACATCCGTGAAATTTGCGAGATTGCCGAAAAGCACTGTGACGGGCATCTACGGTTTACCACCCGCAACAACATCGAATTTATGGTGGACAGCGAGGACAAGGTCGAGCCGCTGGTTCAGGATCTGGAAAGCCGCAAATTTGACGGCGGCAGCTTCAAATTTCCGGTTGGCGGCACCGGAGCCGGCATTACCAACATCATTCACACCCAGGGATGGATTCACTGCCATACCCCGGCCACGGATGCCTCCGGCCCGGTCAAAGCCACCATGGATGTCCTGTTCCATCACTTTAAAAATCATGATCTACCGGCCCACTTGAGGGTATCGCTGGCCTGCTGCCTGAACATGTGCGGGGCGGTGCACTGTTCGGATATCGCCATTTTGGGATATCACCGCAAACCGCCGATGCTCGACCATGAGTACCTGGACAAAATGTGCGAGGTTCCGCTGGCCATTGCCGCCTGTCCGACGGCGGCCATCAAGCCGGCCAAGGTGGAAATTGACGGGCAGAAGGTTAACAGCGTGTCGGTGAAGGAAGAACGCTGCATGTTCTGCGGTAATTGTTATACCATGTGCCCCGCCATGCCCCTGGCCGATGATGTCGGTGACGGCATCGTGATCATGGCCGGCGGCAAGGTTTCCAACCGGCTCAGCCCGCCGAAGTTTTCCAAGGTCGTGGTGGCCTTCATTCCCAATGAGCCGCCGCGCTGGCCCAAGACCACCGAAGTCATCGAAAAGATGGTCGAGGCCTATTCCAAGGACGCCCACAAATACGAGCGTCTGGGTGAATGGGCGGAGCGCATTGGATGGGAGCGGTTTTTCGAAAAATGCGATCTGGAATTCACCCATCACTTGATTGATGACTTCCGCGATCCGGCTTACTATACCTGGCGCCATACGTCGCAGTTCAAGTTCTAGAGGCTAATATCTTTCAGGGGGCCCATTGCCGGGTCCCCTGGATTTCATCGAAAAGAGGGTAACCATGGATTACGAGGAAGCAAAAGCAAAAATTGTTGCAGGGCTGGAAAAAAAGGCCAAAATGAAAAGCAAGTTCTATTTTAACGACTTGAGCAAAATTTTGGAAATGAAGCCCCGGGAGGCCAAAAAGCTGATCAATAAAATGGTGATAGATGAAGTGCTCGAGTACTGGTCCAGCGGAAGTACGTCGATGTACGGTCTTAAGGGTGCCGGCAAACAGGCCCAAGCTGAACACGAAGAATAGCGGAGGACAAAGCCCGAGAGCCGTTTTACTTTCCCCGGGTTTCATCAGCTATCCATGCAGTCCGATGCAACGGCGTTTCCGAGAATTATTATTGCTGCCCTGCGCGGTGGATCGGGTAAGACCATTTTATCCATCGGGCTGATTGCTGCGCTGAACAAAGCGGGTCAATCCATCGCGCCTTTCAAAAAAGGTCCGGATTATATCGATGCGGGCTGGTTGGCCCTGGCGGCCGGCCGGCCCTGCTATAATCTGGACTCCTTTCTGTTAAGTCAAACCGATAACCTGAAGTCATTTCTAAACCATTCCACCGGTTGTGGTCTTTCCGTTATTGAAGGCAACCGCGGTCTTTATGACGGTATCGATCTGTCGGGCAGCACCAGCACGGCTGAACTTGCAAAACTGCTCAAAGCGCCGGTGGTGCTGTGTGTGGACTGCACCAAAATCACCCGTACCATGGCCGCGGTGGTGGCGGGCTGCTGTCGGTTTGATCCGGAGGTCATGATCCAGGGCGTTATTTTGAACCGGGTGGCCAACGCGCGGCATGAGCAGAAACTGCGCGACAGCATCGAACATTACTGCCGCCTGCCGGTGCTCGGGGCGATCCCCAAACTCGGCCAGCAGCATTTTCCCGAAAGGCATCTGGGCCTGGTCCCTTCTGCTGAACACGACTGGGCCACCGGGGCCATTGATGCCGTCAGGAAGATTGCCGAACAGCATCTCGACCTGTCGGCCATTGAAGCCATTGCCTGCCGGGCACCGGGATTGAATGCGGAATGCGGAAGGCGGAAGGCGGAAGGCGGAAAGAAGAAGGCGGCACCCGGCGGCCTAGAATCTGTCACCAGCGTTCAGCGGTCAAAGCCTCATATTGGAATTATTAAGGATTCGGCCTTTCAGTTCTATTATCCGGAAAATATCGAAGCTCTTCAGATCCATGGCGCCGAGGTCGTATTTATCAGTCCGCTAAAAGATGCCGTCCTGCCGAAACTCGATGGCCTTTATATCGGCGGAGGGTTTCCCGAAACCTATGCCCGGCAGCTGGCGGCAAACCGGGGTTTCTGTCGGCAGCTAAAGGACCTGGCGCAAGACGGATTTCCAATTTATGCCGAATGCGGCGGCCTGATGTACCTGGGAGAAAAAATGGTACTGGAGGGGAAATCCTATCCCATGGTGGGAATTTTGCCCCTGGTGTTTGATTTTTTCAAACGGCCCCAGGGGCACGGATACGTGGTTGCCAAAGTGGAGCTTGAAAACCCCTATTACCCTGTGGGCAGTGAGATCAAGGGCCATGAGTTTCATTACTCCCGGGTGTCCGAATGGACCGGCCCGGAAGAAGATGCGCTTGTTTTTCGCATGCAGCGCGGAGCCGGGATCCGGGATGATCGAGACGGGATGGTTTATAAAAACGTGCTGGCCACCTACATCCATGTGCACGCCCTGGGCACCCCGGGCTGGGCCCCGGCCATGGTCCGCAACGCCATGCGTTTCAAACGGATGGCTTCGTAAAAGGCCCATCTACTGCATTGTGCAAATCTTTCATCATTCCGCTGTACTCTCCGTACGCGTCCTTTGGACGCCGCGACAGCGGTATTTCCTCAAGATTCGCATGCCTTGTATACGGGTCTTTTACGAAGCCATCTTTGATTAACATAAAAATTGGCTCCATTTCAGTTAGCGATAGGATGCAAGAGGATTCGAAGACATATCGAGCTGATGCTCATGGTGTGCGTGATCATGCTTTGGGTATTGTGGCAGGCGCATCGGCGGGAATAACGCCGCTGGCTTTAGAGAAGAAGTTAGAGGCAGCGTTGCGGTTGAGCAAGAAGCAGAGCAGAACCTTGATCAAGCAGTTGGTCGAGACCGGTGAGCTGGCCTATACTTACGCGTACGGCCGGACGTTTCTGGAGATTTCATATAATCGGCCCGTGCGGGTATCGGATCGGGTGGTGCTCAAACCGCCGCGATATCCATACCGGCCCCGGCCCCGGGAGGTGGTGGTTCAAATCCAGGCCGGCACGTCTTTCGGGGCCGGACAGCATCCCAGCACACGGCTGGCGCTCAAAGGGATCGATGCGGTGTTTTCCCGGGGCCATACGGTGGAAAATGCACCTGCGGACAGTGTCCTGGACATCGGCACGGGCACGGGGGTTCTGGTTATTGCGGCCGTGTGTTTGGGTGTCACCCGGGGATTGGGCATCGACCTCGATGCCTGCGCGCGGGTGGAAGCCGTCGCCAATGTGAGTGCCAACGCACTTGATGATCGCATCGCTATTTCCGGCCAGCCGGTTGAAACCCTGCAGCAGCAATTTTCATTGATTACCGCCAACCTTCGGTATCCAAGCCTGATTCGGCTGGGCCCCGTCCTGGAGGCCCTGACCGCCGCCCAGGGTGTGCTGGTGTTGTCGGGGATCCAGGAGGCCGAGCGCCAGGACGTGCTCGGTGCCTATACCGCCAGGGGATTCAATCCCACCTGGACGGGCAAAGAACTTGGCTGGACGGCGGTGGTGTTGCAGAAACAGGCTGTTTACTAATGAGGGTATAATTTTTTTTAGCATTGAGAGGGCAACAATCATAATAAAAGGGGCCATCCTTTTACGGAACCGGCCCCTCTTTTAAGCTCTAAACCTGCACTGTATTACTTCTTCTTCTTTTTCGGATGGCACTTGCTGCAGGTGGTGGGTGCTTTCTTGGGCTTATACTTTTTGTTGAACTTTTTGTGGCAGCCCTTGCAGTTGTAATGCAATGCTTCGGCCTGATAGGCCAGGCGCTCTTTTTTGGACAGCTTGGGAGCTTTTTTGCCTTTGGGGCGTTCACCCGGTATTTTGTGGCAGTCAATGCATTTTTGAACCTTATCGTCACAGGTCAGCTTGGTCAGCGGTTTGCCGTCCTTGTCGTGGTGGCACTCGCCGCAGCCGTTTTTATAAAGATCCGGGTACTGCTTGGCATACTCTTCCTCATGCTTTTTGTGGTGAAACGTCGTGAGGCCTTTTTTGTGTTTTTTATAAGCCGCGGCATCAATTCCTTTCATGACCTCCGGACAGGCAGCATAAACCACCGCAGCAGCGACAAACGCCACGGCTATCACCACAACCACCGACACCAGAAAATGCTTTTTCGTCATACCGTACCCCCTCCCTTTTAAGATGTTTGCAGATAACGAATTATTTTTATCAGGCCCGACGGATCCTGTCAATGATAAAACGCATGGTTTTTAAAAGGGGTTAGTAACAAAATGGCAATGTTTACAGTATGTTATTTTAAAAAATGGTAAGTTCTCAAAAAGCCCCGGCAGCCTGCTATGAACTG
>JAOZSC010000179.1 GCA_029939875.1 Desulfobacterales bacterium | reverse complement strand
CGAGTAAAAAATCTATAAAAGCATCCTCTTTTCCCCTGTAGTCCGGGGGGACGGCGTGGGCCCCCAGAAAGGTGGGAACAATATCCACGTAATGGACCTGGTCCAGGTGCGCCATGGCTTCCAGTTGCTTGATTTCCGTGTCGCGGTCCAGCCCGTAGCCGCTTTTGCCTTCCACGGTAGTCACGCCCAGAGACAGCATGGCATCCAACCGCTGGATGCCGCATTGGACCAGTTCGTCCAGGGCGGCGCGGCGGGTAGCATTGACTGAATTGACGATGCCCCCACCGCGGCTCATGATTTCCATGTAGTTGTCTCCGCGCAGGCGCCAGGAAAATTCTTCGGCCCGGTAGCCGCCGAAGACAAAATGGGTGTGCGAATCCACAAAGCCGGGCAGCACCGCCCTGTTGCGGGCGTCGATAACGTCAAAACCGTTTAGATCTGTATCGGATGTTTCCAGTTGGGCTTCAATTTCTTCTGTGGTGCCGACGGCATCTATCAGGCCTTCTTTGATGACCAGTGCCCCGTCGGAAATCAGGTGCAGCTCGGCCATTTCCTTTCCCTTTTTGGCTGCCGACCCGCTGCAGGTGACCAGCTGCGAAGCGTTTTTGATAATGATATTACCGTTCATAAGTTCTTCCTTTTATTCCCAGATGCGCGCTTCCAGCACCTGGTCCATGGAAAATTGCTCCAGCCCCAGATAGTAGGCTGCCGTATCGATAAGGGCCTCCATGGGTACCAGGCCGATGACCTCGCTGCCCACGACGTTGACGCCGTATCGGCGAGCCTCGATGCGAATCAGTTCAAAGGCCCGGTACAGGGCGGTCTGGGAATAGTCGGTCATGTTCATGGAAACCTGGACGATGCCCCTGTCCTGTAACGCGATGCCGATGGCTTTGCAATACCTTAGTCCCCCGCCGATGTGCCGTACTGTCCTGGCGATATGGTCGGCGATTTCCAGATTGTCGGTGTCCAGGTTGACGTTATACGCCACCAGGGGCATGCGCGCTCCCATGGCCGTCACGCCCGCAGTGGGGTGGATCTGCGCCGGGCCAAAGTCCGGAGCCCATTGCGGTTGTTTAATTTTTTTGGCCATGCCCTCGAACTGGCCCTTGCGGATGACCGCCAGGTTACGCCTTTCCGGGCGGTCGGCGGATTGCTCGTATAAGAATATGGGTAGTTGGTAGCGCTGTGCCAGCGCAGCGGCAACTGCTTTGGAAAATTTCACCGTCTCGGCCACGGTGATATTTTTAACCGGGATGAAGGGGATCACGTCCACGGCGCCCATGCGGGGGTGCTGGCCCTGGTGGGTGCGCATATCGATGAGCTCAATGGCCGCTCCCACCGCGTCGACCACGGCCTCCTTCAAGGGACCGGGTTGTCCGACTACCGTCACCACCAGGCGGTTGTGATCTTTATCGCGTTGATAGTCCAGCAGTTTGACACCTTGTTTTGCCCGGAAAGGTTCCACGATTTTTTCAATTTTTTCCAGGTCCCGGCCCTCGCTGAAGTTGGGCACACATTCCAGTAGTTTTTTAACCGCAGGCATTTTTTTCTCCTAACAATTTACTTTTTGGGTTTTGCAAAAGCCTCCGTTACCAGCGCCTCAACCAATCCATCACCGGCGATAAACGGCAAGGTAATGTGATCCGTGTCCGAGCGCCTCTCGTTATACCGGACGGTAGTTTCAAGGGCGTTTTCATTGCGGGCCCAGGCTCTTCTGGCAACGCCTCCCATGACATCCCAGGCCATGGCGCTTTTGATGACGGCATCCACCCGTTTGCTGCCGTCGAGCACCAGGCCAAAACCACCGTTGATGGCGTTCCCGATTCCCACCCCGCCGCCGTTGTGCAGAGTCACCAGGCTCATGCCCCGGGCGGCATTGCCGGCAAAACAGTGGGTGGCCATATCGGCCATAATGTTGCTGCCGTCCTTGATATTTGCTGTTTCCCGGAAAGGCGAATCCGTGCCACCGGTATCGTGGTGATCCCGGCCCAGCATCACCGGCCCGATCTGTCCGTTGCGGACCATGGCGTTGAACTTCAGGGCGATCGTCATGCGACCTTCGGCATCCTGGTATAAAATCCGGGCCTGGGTGCCCACCACCAGTTTGTTTTTGGCGGCATTTTTTATCCACAAATAGTTGTCCCGGTCCTGGAATCTGCGCGCCGGGTCAATGCATTCCATGGCCGCCCGGTCGGTTTTTTGCAGGTCCTGTTTTTTGCCGCTTAAACAAACCCAGCGAAAGGGGCCGTAGAGTCAAACATGAGCGGCCCCATGAGGTCTTCAACATAGGACTGAAAGATGAAACCGTCCAGGGGATTTTTACCGTTTTTGCAAATTTTGGTGACGCCGGCATCGTAGACAGCCTTTAAAAAACTGTTGCCGTAGTCAAAAAAATAAGTGCCCCGCCGGGTCAGGGTATTGATCAGTTCATAATGGTGCCGCAAGGTGGTATCCACCATTTCCTTGAAACCCGCATGCCCGCTTTTGAGCAGCTCGGTGCGCTCTTCAAAGGACACCCCCTGGGGGCAGTATCCTCCCTCATAGACGGCATGGCAGGAAGTCTGGTCGGACAGCAAATCGATTTTAATGTCGTTGGCAACGGCGTATTCCAAAAGATCCACCACATTGCCGTGAAAGGCAATGGTGACGCTCTTTTTTTTCTGCTGATATTCAGCGGCCAGCGCGAAGGCTTCGGCGGCATCCCGGACAGCGCGGGTGATCCATCCCTGATCCAGACGGGTCTGAATTCGTGAGTCGTCGACCTCGGCGAAGATGCCGACACCGTTGGCGATTTCAACGGCTTTCCCCTGGGCGCCGCTCATGCCGCCCAGCCCGGATGAGACAAACAGGCGTCCGGTCAGGTCCCGGTCTTCCGGGATGCCGAGTTTGGCACGGCCGGCATTGAGGATGGTACTGTAAGTGCCGTGTACGATGCCCTGGGGGCCGATGTACATCCAGCCGCCGGCGGTCATCTGGCCGTAATTGGCCACTCCCAGCGCCATCGCCCGGTGCCAGTTTTGCTGGTCGTCGAAACAGCCCACCATCAGGGCGTTGGTGTTGATCACCCGGGGAGCCTGCGGGGATGAGGCGAACAGTCCCACCGGATGTCCCGAGGCCACCACCAGGGTCTGCTCCCGGGTCAGCGCTTCCAGGTAGCGCTTGATCAGCCGATACTGCATCCAGTTCTGGCAGACCTGGCCGGTTTCCCCGTAAGTCACCAGTTCGTAAGGATACAGGGCCACGTCAAAATCCAGGTTGTTGTCGATCATCACCTGAAACGCCTGGCCTTCGATGCATCTGCTCCGGTACTCCTCGATGGGCCGTCCCTTGATGGGTCCGGCCGGCCGGAAGCGGTAACCGTAGATGCGCCCGCGGGTCAAAAGCTCATCCAGAAATTCGGGAGCCAGGGTGCGGTGCCATTTTTCGGGAATGTAGCGCAGGGCGTTTTTCAACGCCAGTTCGGTTTCTTTTTGCGTCAGGGTAAAATGCCGGGCCGGTGCCCGGCGGATGCCGGAAACGAATTCCGGGCTGTCCGGCAGGGTTTCCAATATTTCGCCCAGCTGTATTTTCATGGCCCGGGAAATATCCAAGTTGTTTGTCATTGTCTGCATCCTTCCATGTTTTTGTTGCCTGTTTGCCGGGGCGCACGGTCCAAAGACTGTATACTATACATAAACGCTTTTGTGAAAGTATGAAATCAGAATCTGACATTTACCTGATTTAGGGCTTGAAGAAAAATGTTTTTAGATTTAAATTTAACTTTTTTTCAGGATGTCATTTTTTTAAGCGTTTCTTTAAAACCATAAACCTGATGGAGACTCTCTCCGGGTATGGAGTCATGGACAGTGATGGATGTTTTGCTGATTTTGCAGGCCGTGCTGGTCTTCGGTGTCATCGTGTTTACCCTTGGCTTTGCCGCCGCGAGTTTGAAAGAGCGGGAACCGCGGGCCGCCTGGTTGGCGGTTGTAATTTGCCTTGTACTGGTGGCCGTTGAAGCGGGCATCTATTTTCTGTATCATGCGGGTTTTTTTATCGCGCCGGCGGGAATTTTCATTTTTCTGGTCGCCGGTGGGGCAACCGGTGTCGGTATTTTTTTCCTGGTCCGCAGAACCGATCCAAATCCCGGGGTACTGAAAGGTTTTGAGGGTTATATTACCGGAGATGTCAAGCGCTTTGATGAGCGTGAACAGGCCTTTGCCCGGGATCGTGCCATTCGACCGGGCACCGACGACTACCGCGTGTTTTACCAGGCCCACCCGCATCTTGAGCAGGTGGATGCGAAACGCAGGGATGCCGGCGGAATCCTGGGGACCCCGGGGGCCATCGACCGACCGCGCGAGATCCCCAACGTTTCCGCCATGTTGGCCGCTTTTTCAATTCCGCCTCATTTCGGGCGACCCGAAAGCTACCATCCCGATATTCAAACAGCCGGAAACCACCGGCCGGATCCTAGCCCCGAAGAGGCTACGGCCCGGGTCAAGGGGTTTGCACGTCACCTCGGGGCGGGCACGGTGGGGGTCACCCGTACCAACCCACTGTGGGTGTATTCGCGTCGCGGAGAAATTTTTTATGACCGCTGGGAGCAGTGGGGAAAAGAAATCACCGTGAAACATCCCTATACCATTGTATTTGCCGTCGAGATGGAATGGGAAATGGTGGCCACGGCCCCCCACACCCCCAGCGTGGTGGAAAGTGCGCTGAGCTATTCCCGGGGTGCCTGGATTTCCACCCAGCTGGCCGCTTACATTGCCAATCTGGGCTATTCGGCCACCGCCAACCACAGCCGCCACTATGATCTTTTGATGGTGCCCGCTGCCGTGGATGCGGGCCTGGGAGAAATGGGCCGCTTCGGCTACCTGATTACCCGGCAACTTGGCCCACGGGTGAGAATTTTTGCAGTGACCACCGACCTTCCCCTGGTGGCCGATCATCCGGTGGATATCGGTGTGGAGGATTTTTGCAGCGTGTGCAAAAAGTGTGCGCGTTGCTGTCCGTCGATGTCGATTCCGGAAGGGGATAAAAATGAAGTCAACGGCACCACGCGCTGGAAGCTCAATGCCGAGACCTGTTTTGCTTACTGGGCCAAGGTGGGAACCGACTGCAACGTGTGCATGCGGGTGTGCCCTTGGAGTCACCCGCGAACTTTTCCCCACCGGGTGGTGATTTCCCTGATAGTCCGCAACAAATGGGCCCGCCGGCTGTTTTTTTACATGGATGAAATTTTCTACGGTAAAAAGCCGCGACCCAAGGCCGCACCAAAGTGGGCTGGATTATAATTGATGAAAGGATTTTAAAAGTCTTTGCATTTGTTAACCGGAGGCTGCCAGATGGAGAAAAAAAACGCCACCCCAAAAAGAACTTCCAGACAATGCGAGCAAATGGAAAAGGCCCTGCATGAAAACCAAGCGACGATTCAGGCGCTCATCGACGCCACGCCGGAGTCTGCCATGCTGGTCGATACCAAGGGCACGGTGCTGGCGATAAATGAGATTGCCGCACAGCGCTTTGGTAAAAGCAAAGAAGGCATTATCGGCCAGATCGTTTATGGCTTCATGCCGCCTGAAATAGCTGAAAAAAGAACCGAAAAATTAACAGAGGTTCTTGTTTCCGGCAAGCCGGTGTGTTTTGCCGATGTACGTTCGGGACGAGATTATTATAACAACTTTTACCCGGTGCTGGATTCAAAGGGCAATGTCGAAAAAGTGGCTATTTTTGCCCAGGACTTGACGATGCAGCACCAAACCGAACTGGCGCTTCGTGAAAGCGAACAGCGTTTTAGAAATATTTTTGAGAATGCGCCCATAGGCTTTTATCGTACCACCCCTGACGGCCGAATTCTTGATGCCAATCCGGCCTTATTAACAATTCTGGGTTATTCCTCCTTTGAGCAGCTGGCTGCTATAAATCTTGAAAGCGCTGAATATCCACCTGACTATCCGCGACGGCAATTCCGTGAACGCATCGAGCGCGATAGCGAAATTAAGGGGATGGAATCATTTTGGAAGCGGCCGGACAACACCCTGGTATATATTCGTGAAAACGCCAGGGCCATTCGCGATGCCGGTGGAATTATTGTCTGCTATGAAG
>JAOZSC010000178.1 GCA_029939875.1 Desulfobacterales bacterium | reverse complement strand
ACGTTGATGGGGTGAGGATAACGGGAGACAAATCAAATCATGGCAACCTATGAAAAGGAAAAACAAACGGTCTTGAATGGTGTTCGCTGGCTGTCCGCCAATGGCTACCTGGGGAAAAAAAGCAGTGACGGCAACGTGTCTGTTAAGGTTCGCGAAAAAAATATTGTGGCCATTACCCCTTCGGGCAAGTCGTGTTTGCAGCTGGCCGCGTCCGGGCGCTTGACGTCAGCTGACCGGCTGTTCGTCGGTGGCCGAAAGTTTGCAATGGGTAACCGGTGAAAATACACGACTGCGCCAACGAGAATTATCGCAAGACACTTAACTGCGCCTTACGGCTGCTGACCCCGCGGGATCATTCCTGCCATGAACTGGTGCGCAAGCTCAAACAGCGGGGCTATGAACAGGACGATATCCGTCAAGCAGTTGCGGAATGCCTGCGGCTGGATTATCTAAATGACGAGCGCACTGCGCAAATATTCATCCAGCAGCTGGCCCGGCGCGGATACGGCATTAAGCGTATTCGATATGAATTAAATAAAAAAGGGTTACGGGGAAAACTGTTTGAGGATATTCTCGCACGCAGTATTTCCGAAGCCGACGAGCTGGCCGGTGCCCGGCGGGTTTTGCAAAAAAAGCTCAAATATTATGAGCATGGCGGCGACCCTTTGAAACGGCGCGATAAACTATATCGCTTTCTTTATGCCCGCGGATTTTCCGAAGGAGTCATCACCCAGGCGCTTCAGCAGATCGATAAGAGAGACCAATAGGCTGGTTGAAAAACGTATTACATTATATATCAATTGGTTATATTCCATTACCGCTTGCCCGTCTGATTGGCCTGGAAACGGTTTTACCCATTATTGGGAGATTTTTTTCCTAGACATCGCAAAAGCGCATGCTTGTATTTCCGGTGTCAGGAGGTGGGGGCGTTGCGACTGATAAAATGGGATGGGCCTGGGTTTCGGACAGCAAAAAGGAGCGATGGCCATGAAAAATAAAACCATTTATGAAACCACCGTCAAATTCCCAGGGGACAACCGGATCGAGGTGTTTCCCAATACACCGTTTCTCTGGGGACCGGATCAGGGCGGCGGTGTGCGGGCACGCTAGCCGCTATGCTTCATCCCATGTAGAGCTTTAAGAGGATCTGGGTTGCCAGCAGGGCATAAACGGCGGGGACAATCATGGCACGCACCCGGACCGCAGGGTCAGCTATAACCATTTTGAGCCCGAGGTATCCGCGCGTCAGGCCAAAGTAAAGGCCTGCCAGCAGAAGGGTTCCCTGGATGACCGGAATCCACTGGGGGTAAAACGGGTGTACGGCAAAATCGGCTGTGCCCAGCAGGTTCCAGCTCAGCCCAAGCGGATCGGACAGCACATTGAGGATATAGCCGTAGTTTACCATCAGCATGGGCAGGCTGAACGCGATCCAGGCGAAGATACCTACCGGCACCAGGATATAGGCCAGTCGCAAGGTCATTTCCCGGGGACTCAGCGGCCGGCCGGCCAGCCGGTTTGCCGCCCGACCGGCCAGGACAAAAAGCCCCGGGAATACGACCAGGGCCAGGGTCCAAATCGATCCGATAAACAGGACAAAGGCCCCGAGCTGCCTGCTTTCGGTAATGTTGGCGGCATCTTTGATGACGGCCCACGGTCCGCCCATGGTAATGCTGAACGTGATTGCGACCACCAGCATGATGATCACGTTGAACATTTCATCGTAGCCTTTCAGCAGCCGGTCCGAACCAAACGGGCGGATAAAAAAACCCACGTTGTCTTTGGGACAGCTTTTGATGCACTCCGTGCAAAGTCCGCAATAATTGTTGCGCTTCATCCGGCCGGGGTATTGCTTCCAGGGACAGGCCCAGCCGTCGGGAGCCCCCGTATAGCAACATTTTTGGCGATGCTTTTTGCAGATTTCCGGGTCGATGACTCGCAATTCGGTCATTGACGCCATGGAATAGGTGCCCAGGAATCCGCCCACCGGACATAAATACCGGCAAAAGATCCGACGGCGGTATATCAACGCCAGCACCAGGGTGGCCAGAAAAAGAAAGGCCGTGGCAACCGGCCGGGTGATCAGAATCATGCCGAATGAGATCAGCGTCAAAAAAAGAACATTCTGCAACCAGATGTTGTCCAGTATTTTCGGCCAGTCCTTCTGCAGCCCGGTAAAGCGGTGATGCAGTGTCTTAAACGGTTTTTTTACATACCGGACGCCGGTCAGGGTCCGGCGGCTCAACCACTCCGCCGGTGCCGGCAGCGGACAGATCATGCACCAGATTCGCCCGCCCAGGGGCACGATGACGGCTTTGAGGACAAACCACCACAGGATCCAGACGAAAATGATGGCGATGTTGCGGTTTCCCACCGGACTGCCCCACAGGGCGCTGAGAATCAGAAGATAAAAAACGATAAAATTCGGCAGAATCACCAGAAAATGAAAACTGCGCCGCTGGACAATTTTTTTAAGCCACGGCCAGCGTTGCAGGAGATTGATGTGCCGGAAGCCGGAAATTTGAAGACCTGAATCGGTCCGGAAGTAAAGCAGCAGGCTGAAAACCAGCCAGACCGACAGCGCGATATATAAATAATAAGGGGTATTGGGCCTGACGATCAGTTCTCCGGTCATAAAAGGGTGCAGATTGCCGCAGGTCTGGGTGCAGCGGAACACAAATTTGCCCGGCCGGTCGGCAATAAATTCCACCTCGGAAACCCGGTCCCAGTCCGTTTGCGTTTTGCCGTCTTCATCCGTCCAGCTGTATTTTAGAAACGCGGCATCTTTGCGGGTGGTAAATTCAACCGGGTAACCGTCGAGCAAGAACCCGTGGGTTACATCAAGAGAGGTGGGCTTTAACACGATGGTGTCGCCCTGGTTGACCACGATTCTGGCCGGAGAATAGCCATATTTTCTGGCCACTAGGGAAATGTGGCGGGTTTGGGCCTTTACGGGTAGCAAATGAATCCACAACGCAATGGTCACTACCGCCGCCAGGCTCAGCCCTATCAGCATCCATGTTGTTTTTTTGCTCATTTTTCACGCAGTTTGATGACGCCATGGGTTTTCATTTATACAGGACTCCCGGAACGCCCCGGCTGAGGTTGAACTCAACGCTCACTGCGCCATTTTCCGGTACAATGACGGATTTTTTTTGGGATTTTAGCTTTTCGTGCCAGGTTTTGAGCACGTATCTGCCGGCGGCCGGATTCTGAACACCGGTTAAGCCGGCCTGTTTCAGATAGCCGGTCGCGGGGATTTCAAAACGGCCCTGTTTGTCCGTGACGGCAAAATAGGGGGTTTTCATCACCAGGATGTAGGCCGCCATTTCGGCATGCACATCACAGCGCAACTCGACGATTCCGGGCTTATCGAACACGACGGTTTTGCTTTGCCCGGGCGGATAACTGCCCAGGTTGAACTTCTTGGTGCGGGACATGGAAAACACATTATGATTGACCTTGTCATGGTTGGGAAACTCAACCGCCGCACCGACCAGAACCGGCAGCACGTGCGGCCTAAATTCCAGGTAGCGCTGATCCATGACAAATTTACCCGTTGACAGATCATCGGCCGCGGCCGGTGTTTTGGCAAGATATACCAGCACATTTGCCGGCGTACGCAGCCCGTTGACCTTGACGGTTCCGGCAATGGTACCGGCGGCTACGGCAGGTGCAAAAAGCATCAGCAGCGCAACCGTAAATAACGGGGTGACCATCAAAATTTTTCGCAATTCAAGTTCCTCCTTCGGCTACCAGACTGCGCTGGTAATCAGAATATCGGCGCTATCCCAGTTTTTCATCCGGGCCAGGGGTTTTATGGCCGGCCGATAGATAAGACTGGCTTGCGCCGTCGGTTCATCATCCGGATCTTCCAGGGCAAATTCAAACCGATAGGTGACGGTCTTTTTGGGGCGGATGCGGGTGTCGGAAACAATCCGGGTGGCTTTCCAGAACGGCACCTGGACATTGCCCGCATCATCACCGAGCACCCGGGCAAAAACAGCTCCTGGTTGACCGGCGTAATTGCCATCGTCGGTTTTTCCCTGACCGGCCCAGGACGGCAGGCGGCTGCCCTTGATCATTTTCAAGGGTTTGCCTTTGGAATCTTTGACGTTCAGCAGCAGCATCACGCTGCGCATGGTCTCGCCGGTGGGCACCCAGTGGCCGCCGTTGGTGTTGGTGATAAAGGCGTTGATGACCGCCTTGTTGCCGGCAATCTCGCCTTCCAGCTCCAGGGACAGGGCGGTTTTCAGCTGGATTTGAGTTCCGCCGTCAAAATGATGGGGGCGGATGTTTGTGGGCGAACGAAAGGTGCCCCACATGTTCCGGGCGTTGCCGTCGACAACGTAATTGTCGTAAGGCAGCATTTCCTTGCGCCAGCTCATGTGACAGTCCTGGCATTTTTTGCCCTTGTTACTGTCATCAAGCGGCAGTTGATCCTGCCACTGCTTCCATTCCCGATAGGTGGTCTGAATGGGCAGATAGGTATTGTCTTTGAGCCCGAATCCCTTCCATTCCGCAGCCGTATATACCATGCCGGCATCCCAGGTTTTGCCGGTATCCATTTTTTTATAATGGCTGTGACACTGGGAGCAGAACTGGCCCTTGTCAAAAACCGAATTGTAGGATGCGGCCATGGGCGGGGCGGTCACGTCATCATAGGGGCCGAAAACCAGAATCGAATTTCCCCGCTGCGAGGACTGTCTTTCCAGAACGGTGGCCGTGCCGCTGGGTTGGCTTTTGTCGGCGATCACCTTTCTGACCTTGTGACAATAATCACAGCTGATGCCGTCCCATTCGGTGCGTCCGGAGCGCAGCACGGATTTTAAGTCCTGAACCCAGGGACCTGCAGTGGCCGCCGAAGGGGCGTGACAGCTGACGCAGTTGCCGTCACTGTTCGGATTGTCAAGCTTGTAGCCCGGCCCGATCCCGACCCGGTTAAAGGCATCGGTTCCGTAAAGCATGTTCATCACTTTAGGGTTGGAAGTGGTGTGCGCCATTTTGGACTGGTCATAGTAGCGGGTCAGCTTTACATGACACCGGGAACAGGTGACCGGAGATATGAAACGATAGCTGGGCTGATCGTTAAGATAAACAGGATTTAAAAAGATGTCGCGGGTGCGGCCAGAACGGCGCACGATTTGCCCGTTGTTAAACCAGCCTTCCTTGCCGGCGGTCACCATCAGGCGCGTGCCCGGCAAATAGGCGGATTGCAGCTCATAGCGGCCCTGGCGGTCGGAAAGGGTATAATTGCTTTCACCGGCCAGGCGCACCCGGGCATTTTCCACCGGACCGTACTGGGATATGACCCGCCCCCGGACAACAATTACGGGGCGATTGTCGTCCGCACTGCGGGCCTGGCCGGCGGCGATGAAATACCCGGTGGCGGTTAATAAGACGGCCACGGCAACGATGAGAAATTTCAGTTTCCTGTTGAGCATTGCCACATCCTTTTATGGCAAAACATTTTCGCCACCAAGACACCAAAACACTAAAGATAAATTACATCAAATCGTTTTGCTTAGTGTCTTTGGGCCTTTGTGGCAATTTTTTCGGTTTATCCGGGTTCGGTTTATTTGCGGTTCAGTATTTGAAAAGGCAGCCGACACTTCAAAATTGGCGAATGCCTTTTCGACCACATTATGCCTTGACGATCAGCGTTCCCTGCATGTTCTGGTGGCTTTCGCCGCATACCGCATTGCAGGAAAACGTAAAGACACCGGCTTTGTCGGCTTTAAACGAGACATAGACGGTTTTCCCGGGCTGGATTCCGGTGGTTAAAAAAACCCCGAAATCTTTTAAGCTGAAACCGTGAACCACGTCGCTGCTGGTCAGCTTCAGGACCACCCGATCTCCCTTGCGAACTTCGATGACCGGTCTGCCGATGGGCTGACCGTGCTTTTGCCACAGGGAAATCGCCCCATAGGCGTGAATTTCGCCCAGCACCCAGCCCCTTTCCGCATTGCCGGTAAGAGTAAATTCCCTGGCCTGGGGCGGAATTTTTTTTGAAGATACCCAATGGTCGTAGTAGACGATTCCAGCCGGCAGGGCGACCAGGATTACGACCAGCACCAGGGCGAAGAAGACATCTATTT
>JAOZSC010000177.1 GCA_029939875.1 Desulfobacterales bacterium | reverse complement strand
GTTGCGATGGTCAGTGTAAAAACCACAATGCGCAGATGGGGTTTGAGCAGGTTGCGGATCAGGCTGATAATAACGTTGGCACTCAAAAGAACAAACGTCACGGCACCGGCCATGGTCAGTGCCGGTTTCAAGCCGTTGGTTACCGCCAGCGTAGAACAAAGTCCCAGCAGTTGCCGATAGACAGGATTTTCAGGCAAAATTCCCTGGATGAATCGTTCAAGCGGCGTCGGTTGATCTGCCATTTTTTGATCGTCTCCCGATTAGATGGTGCCAATTATGGCAAAATAAGTGGGTTATTTCCAATTTAGCAGGTTTTACTTCATGAGGGGCCAAGGATTCAAGGGTTCAAGTGGCTCGCCACGAAACAAGCGGATTAAGTCTTTAGAAAACAAATTCTTGAATCCCTGAACCCCTAAACCCTCTTCTCCAACTAAATCGGAAAAAAACCTCAATTATTTACTGCGCCTTTCTGAAAACTGGATTTTTTCCGGCATCAGCTTTCCCCGTAGATCCCCGATGGTGCGGTTCACAATTCGGGTCACACTGCGCGAAGAGATGGTGGCACCGGTGACCGCATCGATGGCATCGGGCCTTCCAGATCCTCTCTTTACCACCACCAGCGGCCGGTCAGTGGCCCGGTTGACAAACTGGCTGCGCCAGCGGACGGTGCCGATTTTATTTCCCAGCCCCGGGGTTTCTTTTTGCTCCAGGATAAAAAGACCCGTAATGGTTTTAGCCTGCGCATCGAGACCGATGAGCAACTCGATGGTATCGGCATATCCCTGTCCCCGGGCCTTAATCACCCAGCCGGCAAGGGCTCCATCGCGATCCACGCGAAATAGACTGTAATAGGCATTACGGCCGTCTTTTTGAATGGCCATGGTGCCCGGGATGATCTCAACCGGCACATTGCCCGCGTCCATTTTCCGGGCTGCATCGGCACCGAATACCAGCTGCGGAATTTGTGCCAGGGTTTCGTTGATCTTGTTGGCCTCTATGACGTGGCCCAGATTGACTTGAACAGCGGCCAGGGCGGTGCCGAAAACCAGTGCCAGCACCAGCACCAGCCATGCCTGGGCAAGATTGCTGTTTTTAAATCGGCCGCTCAGCCGTTTCTGCTTATTTTTATGCTGTCGCTCCAATACAACCTCTTGCTCAATTGAATAAAACTAAACTGGTTCGTTGTCCGTCGTCAGTTGTCCGTTGCCTATCGGAGCCTGATTTTGATAACCTCACGGATCATGATTGTGTCAATTCGTCCAACGATGCTCACATGGCCACGGACCACAAACCATAAACCACAGACGTTTGTTCACTTGTTGCACAATTGAGGCTCTATTAAAACTTATGCGTTCGGACTTTAAGGATCACGTCCGCCTATCTTAAACACCGCCGAAGGGACGGGGAATCGCCCACCGGTTGATCAGCGGCGTGAGCGCATTCATCAATAATACGGCAAACATGACGCCTTCAGGATATCCGCTGAACAGGCGCAGCAGCATCACCAGGGCGCCGATGCCGATGCCGAAAATCCACTTTCCCGCTGATGTGACCGGGCTGGTCACCGGGTCGGTGGCAATAAAAAAAGCCCCGAAAAACAAAGCCCCCCCCAGCAGATGGTGAAACACCGTCCACTGGCTGTGAAGATCCGCAAGGTTGGCCACCGCGCCGATAACGGCCACCGTCACCAGAATACCGGCAGGAATCTGCCAGGCGGCAATACGCCGGAAACACAGGTAAAGCCCCCCCAGCAGGCAGATCAGCGCGCTGGTCTCCCCAATAGATCCGTTGGTGGTGCCCCAGAACAGGGAACTTAACGGCACCGTGGCGCCAAATTGCTTGAAGGCGCTCAACGGCGTGGCCTGGGACAGGGCATCGATACCGCTGGCCGGGTCGATGTAGCCCGAAGCTGCCATCTTGCCGGCAAACGCAATCATGACAAACGCCCGTCCGACCATGGCGGGATTGAAAATGTTCATCCCCAGGCCGCCAAAGACGATTTTTCCGATGCCGATGGCCACCACCGCGCTGATAGCGCCCACATACCAAGGCGCGGTTGCCGGCAGCGACAGTCCCAGGATGAGCCCGGTGACAGTTGCGGACAGATCCCCCAGAGACAGCGGCCGATTTCGCATGCGGGTAAAAACCGCTTCGGCCCCCAGGCAGGCAAGCACGCAAATCGACAGCTGTTTGACCGCATACCAGTGAAAAAAATAAACCGCCATGCCGACAGCCGGCACAAGGGCGATGAGCACATCGCGCATCATGACCGGGATGGTCATCCCCATGCTGAACACGTGGGGTGAAGGCGCAACATTGATCACGGGATTTTGATCGTTGCTATTGGCTTGCGGACTCAATTGAATTTTTCACTCCGTGGCCGTGGATGGGTCGAAGGCCAGGACCTATTGAAAATCCTTCTTCGTGCTCTTCGTGGTTGAAACAGCTTAACTTGGGCTTTCTGTATAATCACATTATTTTCTCATTTCGGCGGCCAGCAACGTCTTTCCCATACGGATATGCTGTACGAGCTGCAGGCCGGCCGGGCATACATAGGCACATGAACCACATTCGAAACAGGCCATGATATTATACTTGCGGGCCAGGTTGAGGTCCTTTAAACGGGAGGCTGCCGCCAGTTTGGTCGGTACCAGCTTCATCGGACACACATCCACGCAGCGTCCGCACCGGATGCAGGCGCGCTGATCGATCCTGCGGATTTCCTCGCGGGTTAGTATCGTAATACCGCTGGTTCCTTTGGTAACCGGTGTCTGGAGATTGGTAAAGGCAAATCCCATCATGGGACCGCCGGCAATGATGCGCGCAGCCGTTTTGCGCAGCCCACCGCAGTACCGGATTACGTCTCCCATGGTAATGCCGATGGGAACCAGCAGGTTTTTAGGCTGCACAACCCCCCCGCCGGTAACGCTGATGACCCGATGGGTCAGCGGGATGTTGCGCATCACGCTTCTGGCCACCGCCGTGACCGTGGCCGCATTGGTCATGACCACCCCAACGTCTGCGGGAAGCCCTCCCAGGGGCACCTCGAAATTGAGAACCGCCTTGATCAGATGTTTTTCACTTCCCTGGGGATATTTTGTCTTGACGACGGCCAGCTTTACACCGGCGCCCGCGGCCTTTCGGCGCAGCGCATCGACGGCCTCCAGTTTGTTGTTCTCAATACCAATATAGGTTTTTTTGGCTCCCACCGCTCGCGCCGCCAGCAGGGCTCCGGCCACAACGGCATCGGCGGCCTCCACCATCACACGGTAATCAGTGGTCAGGTAAGGTTCGCATTCACACCCGTTTACAATAAGGGTGTGAATCGGTTTTTTATCACTGGGCATAATTTTAACATGGGTGGGAAAGGCCGCCCCGCCCAGGCCGACAATGCCGGCAGCATGAATGGCATCGGCGATTTTACCCGGCTCCAGGCTCTGGTAAGTCTTTTCCGGCCACAGGCCGCCAAACATTTGGTCCCACAGGGCCTGCCCGCAAAGCTGTTCACCTTCACTGCGGATAACGATCGCCTGCAGGTGCCGGCCATTGGGCAAAGTGGTCACCGCCATTTTTTGAATCACACCGCCTACCGATGCATGCAGCGCAGCGGAAACAAATGTTTCTCCACTGCCGATCATTTCCCCAAAAGCCACTTTTTGCCGTGCCTTCACCAGGGGTGTACAGGGCCCGCCGACATGCTGCAACAAGGGTAAAATCACCTTCTCAGGCGGCGGCACAATTTCAATGGCGGCATCGGCCGCCAGCTCCTTTCGCTGGGGGGGATGCACACCATGAACAAATGTGCCCGGACCGGGAAATGATCCACCTGATCTGCCGGAAGGTGATAATTTTTTCAATAATGTCAACATCGATTAAATCGCATCCGGTTTATAGCAGAATGAAGTATAAGCAAAAAGTTTTATTAATTAAAGAATATTGTTGCTGCTGTCAAGAAAGAACATCCGGTTTTGAAAAAAATGCAACTCCAGCTCTGCTGTAAGGACCGGTGCTGACCGCCGCCGCAAGTGCTTACAGCTGTGGGCCGCAGCACCGGGCGCAGGGCCGACGACCCTGGGAAATCAGTTGCCAAACAAAACTTTGTGGTATATTGATATAAAAATACCGACTTGCTTTCGATGGGTAAAGCACAATCTTTTGTTGACCCCGTACAGCATGGAGGACGTTTTGGCAACCACTATCTGCAGGAGGATACTTCTGGCGGTTGACGGCTCCGATCAGGCCCTGGAGGCCGTCCGCTATGCCGGTACAATTTTTCCCTCCGAGAGGACGAAGATTGTACTTTTTACCGTCGGCACCGGATTTCCTGAAGTTTTCTGGGATTTGGGCAGAAATCCCCTTTACCAGTCCCAGAAAAGCAAAGTCATGGGCTGGCTTGCAGATCGCCAGCTTACAATCGGAGAATTCAGAGCAAAGGCCTATAAAATCCTGGCCGATGCCGATTTTTCCGAAAATGCGGTTGAAATAAAAACCCAGACCAAAAAAACCAATATCTTAAATGACATCGTCCAGGAATCCTACCAGGAATACAATGCGGTTGTTGTGGGTCGAACCGGTATCAGCAGATCCAAAGATCTGGTTGTGGGCAGTCTCGCCGGCAAAATAGTAAAAATCATCAAACACATCCCAACGATCATCGTCGGCGGCCGCCCGACATCCCGCAGGATTCTGATTGCCCTGGATGAATCCATTGAAGCCATGCGGGGGGTCAACAGTGTCGGCGTTCTGGCCGGTTCCAGGAATCCGGAGGTAACCCTTTGCCACATGATCAAACTGCCGGGCCGGTTTCATCTCCCCGGCAGTCGGCCGGAGTCAGCCGAAAAGGGGCAGCAGTGGTTGGAATACAGCAAAAACAAGTTCAAGCCATACATGGATGAAGCCACCGGACGCCTGATCGAAGCCGGAGTTGATGCCGAACGCATTTCCCTTGATTTTTTAGTCGTCAGGGGCAACCCCGTCCGTAAAATCCTTGAAACAGCCCGCAATGGTAATTACGGCACCATCGTGGTGGGCCGCCGGCAGGCTCTCAGCTTTGTCGAAGAACACATCTGGGGCCGCTTCAGCGAAAAAACAATCAAAATGGCTGAAAACATGGCCGTCTGGACGATCAGCTGACCGCCTCAACGTTGCATAACGCTAAGGATTGCATAAACGAGTCTTCAGATAGAACAGTACTTCTCATATTCCTCCCCCGACAGGCTGTCAATGGTGCTTTCGTGGCAAACGCTGCCCTGGTAGATAATGTAGGCGCGGTCGCAGACGAATTTGGCAAAATTTAAATTCTGTTCTGCCAGCAGGATGGACACCCCCTCCTGTTTGAGCTTGAGAAGGGTTTTGGCAAGCTGATCCACGATGACCGGTGCCAGTCCCTCGGAAGGTTCATCCAGGATGATCATCTCGGGATTGCCCATCAGGGTGCGGGCAATGGTAAGCATCTGTTGTTCTCCGCCGCTCAGGGTCCCACCCGCCTGGTGTCGCCTTTCTCCCAGATTTGGAAAAAGCTCGAACAGACGCTCGGGCGTCCAGGGATCAAATCCTTTGCGAGGCGGTTGTCGGCCGACTTCAAAATTTTCCAGGATGCTGAGGCTGGAAAAAATTCGACGATCCTCCGGAACGTATCCAAGCCCGAGGGCACAGGTTTTAAACGGCGGCAGCTTTTCAATGGCCTCCCCCTTGTATGTAATGGTGCCCTTTCGGGGCGGCAAGATTCCCATGACGCTTTTAAACGTCGTGGTTTTGCCGGCACCGTTGCGCCCGAGCAACACCACCACCTCCCGGCGGCGAACCTCCAGCTCCAAGTCAAATAAAATCTGCGCTTTGCCGTAATAGGCCCTGAGAGACTCCACCTGTAATATTATTTCCTGGCTGTCATTTGTCATTATAAAACAACTCCTTAGTACCCTGTGCCTGGCGACCTGCCGTGTCGTAGTCTGCAGAGCGACGCTCGAAGCGAATGGTAAAATGCTACAATCCGCTGGTCTCGCCGGTTCCCAGATAAATTTCACGCACCTTTTCGTTCTCGCGCACCTGGGCCGGTTCTCCTTCAGCGACCAGTTGGCCGCGGTTTAAAACAATGATGC
>JAOZSC010000176.1 GCA_029939875.1 Desulfobacterales bacterium | reverse complement strand
CGGAAAAAAACATCACCACGGTTGAAAAGGCCATTGAGCAGGCCAAGGAAAACCTGCGCATCACCGAAGAGCGCTACCGGGAACAAGTGTCGACCACCACCGACGTGCTCGTGGCGCAAACCCTGCTCACCGAAACTATGACCAATTATTACAATGCGCTGTATGATTTTAAAATCGCAAAAGCCATCCTCTATCGAGCGATTGGCCAGGAAATCATGGAATGATTCCCGCCGGTGGTGAAAAAAGTTCGATCATCCGGATGTTCCATGTCCATCTTAACTATGGTCCCAAGAAGGCTTTGATCGACATCACCCTCGATATCGCGAAAAACCAGTTCGTCTTTATCAGCGGCCCCAGTGGAGCCGGCAAAACGACCTTGTTGAAACTTTTTTACTACGGGGAACCGGTTTCCGAAGGCCAGGTGTTGATCGACGGAATCAATCTGAACCGCATCCCCCGCAAACGCATACCGTATCTAAGACGCAAATTCGGGATCATCTTTCAGGATTACAAGCTAATTCCGTCCAAGACCGTCTATGAAAATGTTGCCCTGGTGCTGGAAGCCGCCGGCAAAAAACCACGCCTCATTCAAAAAAAGGTGAAAAGTGTGCTGCGACTGGTGGACATGGAGGACCGGCTCAAATCATTTCCTCCCAGCCTGTCCGGCGGTGAACAACAACGGATAGCGGTTGCCCGGGCGATTGTCGGCGACCCCAAGATTATTCTCGCCGATGAGCCCACGGGAAGCCTGGATGACGATTCGGCCGATACCGTACTCGAGCTTCTGCGGGGGGTGCACATCCGCGGCGCCACTGTCATTATCGCCACCCACGACAAGACCTTGATTCGCAAAACCGGGGGCCATGTTCTGTACCTGAAACAGGGCCGGCTCGAGACTTCAACATTCATCGAAAAAAAGTATGATAACACTATATTTTAAACGGGCCATTGACGACATATTCAAAAACCGCTTTTTGAACCTGGTTACGGTGATCACCATCTCACTGTCCATCCTGATTGCCAGCTCCTTTATCCTTTTTTTTGTCAATGCCGGCGCGGTGATCAATTCCTGGAAAAAGGGATTGCGCATCATGGCTTACCTGGAACCGACCATCAGCAAAACCGGGCTGGAAGAGCTCAAGCATGCGATCCTGTCGATAGATGGAGTTCAGCGGCTGCAATACATCCCGAAACAAGAGGCCCTGCGCCGGCTCAAAGCCCAGATGAAACACCAGGCCTCGCTTTTTGAAAACCTTACGGACAATCCCCTGCCGGACAGTTTTGAAATCCGCATGACCGCGATTGCCGACAGCTGGCAAAAAATCGAATCCGTGGCCGCCCGAATTGAATCCCTGCCGTGGGTCGACGAAGTCGAATACGGCCAGCGCTGGTTTGCACGCTTTGCCTATATCACCACCTTGTTTCGGCTGGCAAGCTATGCCATGGGGATCCTGTTTTTCATGGCGATTGTATTTATCGTTGCCAACACGATCCGACTGGTAATCTATTCAAGACGCGAAGAAGTTGAAATCATGCGCCTGGTGGGGGCCACCGATAATTTCATTAAAATTCCGTTTTACATCGAAGGCCTCATCCAGGGAGCCCTGGGAGCCATTCTGGGCCTGGGGGTACTTTTTTCTTCTTTTGTATTTATCACCTCCAACATGGACCAGGGGGTTCTTCCGGATCTTTTTCACCTGCAGTTTCTGTCTACAGCCATTGTCACCGGGATCATAATCAGCAGCATGCTGGTTGGCTGGCTGGGATGTTATATTTCCTTGAAACAGTTTTTAAACGCTTAAGCCGGATAAACCGAAAAAATGGCCACTAAGGCACAAAGACACGAAGCAAAACTGTCTGTTAAATTTATCTTTGTGTTTTGGTGTCTTGGTGGCGAAAATATTTTGCCGCAAAATACAAAAAAATAATTTCTAAGGGCTTAAATTCCCGGACAATGGTTGGATACCGCAACAAATCCCTTACCGCCTGCATTGTTTTGATGACCGCCGGTATCCTGGCGGTGCTCGGTATCCGTGCGGCCAGCGCCGCCACGTATGAGGAAATCGGAATCATTACGGCAAAAAAAATAATTGTACAGTCTGAGCCCGGTAAAAACGGCCTTTTGCAAAAAACACTCAAACGGGATACCACGGTAAGAATCGTAAAACACCACCAGCACTGGTTGCAGATCGTGCACAACGGCGAGGTGGGCTTCATCGACAACCGCAACCGGGCCGTAAGGATCATCCACAAAAAAAAAGCTCCCGACCAGCCAACACCATCCCGGCAAGCCGCGGACCTGAAATCCAAGATCAAAACCATTAAAAACCGGGCGGAACACATCACCCGTGAAATCGAGAAAAGCCGGCAGGAAGTCAAGCATTTCACCCGGCGGGAAGCCGATATCATCGGGCGGTTGAACCAGGTGGAACAGGCCCTGGATAAAAGCCGCAAACGGGCCTCCGCACTCAAAGTTGAAATAAAGCGGCTTGACCGTGACATTGACGTGGCGCAGAAAAACTCACGGGAACTCAAAAAACAGGTCCAGTCCAATGAAAAATATGTGGCCCGCCGACTGGTGGCCATGTATAAGATAAACTGGATCGGCAAATTCCATCTGCTGGCTTCCGCTGAATCATTGTATGAGTTTATGCAGCGCAGGACAGCCCTCGAACGGATTCTGGCCCAGGATGACGAGGTCCGTCGACAATTGATAAAAAACCAGGACGAGCTCAACCACGTCCTGCAGCAGCTTGAGAATCATAAAGCCGCCAAACGCTTGCGGATGGACGAATATAAACGCCAAGTGGAGGCGATGGCCCGCGAGCAGGCGATGCGCACCAAATTGCTGGCGGACATCCGCAGTCAAAAAACACTGGAGTTGGCCGCTATTGACGCCTTAACCCGGAATGCCGGGGAGCTGAATCGCAAAATAAACTCTTTGAGCGACCAGCTGGCAGTTGCCGTGCCTGATAAAAATGACGAGCATTTGAGGTTTTCCGCTCATAAGGGCTTGCTTATCATGCCCGTTGAGGGTAAAATAATATCTTTGTTCGGACCGTATAAAAACCCGAAGTACAATGTCACCAATTTCCACAGCGGTATTGAAATTCAGGCAGACAAAGGCGAGCCGGTCCGGTCCGTATTCAGTGGCCGGGTACTTTATGCCGCCTGGTTTAAAGGCTATGGCAACATGATCATTATCGATCATGGCGGCAATTATTATACGGTCTACGCCCATCTGGAAGAACTGTTTGCATCCAAAGGTAATACGGTCAATACCGGAGATGTCGTTGCCACGGTGGGAGACACCGGGTCGATGACGGGCACCAGACTTTATTTCGAGGTGCGCCACCATGGCAAACCCCAGGATCCGCTGAAATGGATAAAAAGAGGATAAGAAGGAGCCCCTAAAATGTTCAACAAAAAAACACGGCCGGTAAAACTGTGGCTGCTGATGGTCATCGCTGTTGTGATCTGGACAATCGGCACCGGCTTTTACCGTGATCTGTCTGCTAAAAACGACGAAACCTACGAACAGTTAAAAGTATTTTCCGATGTCATCCAGATCATTCAACGCGAATACGTGGACGAGGTTGACCAGAAGCAATTGATCGAGAAAGCCATTCAGGGAATGGTGCAAAGCCTGGATCCCCATTCATCCCTGCTTCCACCGGCGGCCTTTGAAGACCTTCAAATCGACACCGAGGGAAAATTCACCGGCATCGGCATTCATATCACCATGCAGGACGGCTTTGTAACGGTGATCTCGCCCATTGAGGACACCCCCGCCTATAAAGCGGGTATCAAGGCCCGGGACCGCATTATCAAAGTCGACGGCAAACCCGTCAGGGATCTCAGAGAAGCGGTGAATATGATGCGCGGCCCGAAGGGCACACCGGTGGATGTCACCATCCTGAGAGAAGCAGTGAAAAATCCCCTCGAATTCAAGTTGATTCGCGATGTCATCCCCATACACAGCGTCAAGTCAATCATTGTAAAACCCGGATACGGCTTTATTCGCCTGTCAAACTTCACCGGATCCACTACCACGGAAATGAAAACCGCTCTGAAAAAGATGGAGGCCACCAAGGTTCCGCTGCAAGGCCTGATCCTGGATCTGCGCAACAATGGCGGCGGGCTGCTCAACCAGTCCATCCAGGTCGCCGACCTGTTTTTAGACAAAGGCAAAATTTTAGTTATCAAGGGGCGCAACAAGAAAAATAGCAAGGAATTCGATGCCACGGTCTCCAGCGTGAAGCGCCATTACCCGATCGTGGTGCTGATCAATGGCGGAACGGCCAGTGCATCCGAAATTGTTGCCGGTGCGCTGCAGGACCACAAGCGTGCCCTGATCCTGGGCACGACCTCATTCGGCAAGGGTTCGGTGCAGACGGTGGAAACCCTGCGCGACGGGTCCGGCCTGAAATTAACCATCGCCCGCTACTACACCCCCAGCGGTCGCTCGATTCAGGCCAAGGGCATTGAACCGGACATTTATTTAAAACACCATCGCCTGGACCTCGAAGAAAGCGAGAACCGGGAAGAAGGCCTGTTAAAAGAAAAGGACCTGCTCAATCATCTGGAAGCTGAGCCGAATCCGAACAAGCCCAAGGACAGCGGCGACGACGAGGGCCCGAAAAAAGACAAAACGCCCAAAATGCCCCAGATGGAATTTCGGGTCGGCCCGTTGAAACCGGAAGCCCTGCACGCCGACAACCAGGTCATGCGGGCCCTGGAATTGCTCGAAGGCTATGACATATTCAAAAATCTGAACGACTAAATGGCCAAACCCAAACCGTCGCGAAAACCGAAACGCCGCCGAAAATCCCGCAAGAGCGGGTTGTTTGAAAATTCTCTTGTAAAAGCCTGTGCCGGTCTATCCCTCCTGGTGCTGCTGGTCGTCCTGGCGGGGTTACTGGCCCGTTTTCTGATCTCATCGCCCAAGCCGCTGACATCGTCCCGGCCGCTTGCTCTAACGCCGGCGGCCAAGCCACCGGTGGCTAAAATTCCACCTTTTGAAATCTATCCCCACAAGGAAATTCCGGCCCCCAAAAGACTCCCAAAAACCATTACGCCAGAATTAAAACAGCTACCGCGTATTGCCATTATCATTGACGATCTGGGGTATGACCGAAAAATAGCGAAAAAATTTATTAGCCTGCATGCGCCGATCACTTTTTCTATTCTTCCCTACAGCCCCTATCGGAAAACAATTTCCCGCCTGGCACACGAAAACGGGCTGGACACCATGCTTCACCTGCCCATGGAGCCCATGGAGTATCCCGGTGTCAACCCGGGGCCCGGAACCCTGTTGAACTCCATGTCGCCGGACCAGCTGATCCGACAGCTTGAAAAAGACCTGGGGCAAGTCCCCGACATCAAGGGTGTCAACAATCACATGGGCTCCAAGATGACGGCTGAATCCAGCCAGATGTACCAGATTTTTTCCGTTCTGAAAAAAAAAGGGCTCTTTTTTATCGACAGCCGCACCACTGCTCAAACTCTCTGTAAACCGTCGGCCCGCCTGTTTCAGATTCCTTTTGCCCAGCGCGATGTCTTTCTGGACCACCGTCAGGATCCGGCTTTTATCCGTCGGCAGCTCAAAGAACTGGTCCGCATCGCGCAGCAGCATGGCCAGGCCATTGGAATCGGACATCCGCACACCATAACCTATGACATCCTGCGCGAAATGCTGCCGGATCTGCAAAAAAAAGTCCTGCTGGTTCCGGCATCAAAACTGGTGCGTCCCGTGGGTTAAACCTGGGAATAAATGCCACTCGGAAAATGTTTTGGTCATTGGATATTGAAATTTGAGATTTATTTGTCACTTGGTGCTTGGGATTTGGGATTTTATTGCCTCATAACACATTCAACTGGTTCAGAATTTACTTAGGAGTAAACACATCCTGACTTGACATCAGCCAACCGGTTCTTTATGCTTTTTGTAAAATCCAGGCCGCCGGTGCCTGGGCAAAAACTACACGGTGACATGGATAAGGGATGCGGGCGGTGACCCGGCCCCTTGACGGATTAAATCAAAATGAGCGACGACATTCGCTGGGTAAAAACCCACTGCGCCCGAATGGATCACGGCGG
>JAOZSC010000004.1 GCA_029939875.1 Desulfobacterales bacterium | reverse complement strand
GTTGCAGTTTTAATATTGTTTGCTTATTGTTGATTTGCAAAAGGCGTGCAGCGGAGGATGTGAGTATGTCGGCGCAAAAAAAAATCTGGCTTGATGATGAAAAGCGCAAAAAACAGCTGAACCCAACGGCAACAGGAGCGCAAACTGCCTATTTCGGTTTTCAGCACGTCCCCCGTTCCCAGAAAACCGATCGTGTACGGCAGCATTTTAATTCCGTGGCCCGGCATTACGATTTTATGAACACTCTGCTGAGTTTCGGCATCCATCATCTCTGGAAACGGAGTGCCGTTCGGGCGATGTCCCTGCGCCCCGGCCAGCAGGTTCTTGATGTATGCGGCGGTACGGGAGATCTTGCCATTCTGGCCGCTGAACGCATCGCCCCCACCGGACGTGTTGTCATCTATGATATCAACCACGCCATGATCCAGGCGGGTCTGCACAAGGTTCACAGCGAAAGGATCCGGGGCTGCGTGGACTACGTCCAGGGAAATGCCGAAAGTATCAGCACTGGCGATGGACACTTTGATGCCGCCATGGTCGGTTTTGGCATCCGTAATGTCACCGACATGCAAAAGGGCTTTGAAGAAATGTACCGGGTACTCAAACCTGGAGGCAAACTGATGTGCCTGGAATTTTCGAAGCCGACGTTTCCCGTGTTTCGCCGGCTGTATGATTTTTACTCGTTTTATATCATGCCACTGTTAGGAGAGTTGATCGCCGGTTCACGCACAGCCTACACCCACTTGCCTGAATCCATCCGGATGTTTCCCCTGCCCGATGAACTGGCCGCCATTTTACGCCGCATCGGTTTTTCGCAGGTCACCTACCGTGCGCTGACCAATGGAATTGCCGTTATACATCTGGCCGTCAAGTAAACCTCACGTTGCATAAACAACATGGCGCCTATTTTTTTTCCACCGGAAACGTCATTGCGGCGCCATTCCAGCCGATAACCATCACCATGAGCGCCAGGGACAGAACCATCAGAAAATAGACGATGCTCGCACCTGCGAGGGTCTCGAGTACCCCGGGCTCCCTTGTTCGCCAGACAAAAATGACGATTGCAGTGGCCAGCATGAGCAGTGAAAGAGGGATTTTTATTTTTACCGGTTTCAGCATTTTGGCCCTGTAATTCAGCCACCAGGTAAAAAGCCCGGTGGCCATGGCCACACAAAGAAAAACAATACCGGCGCCCAGGCAATGATAAGCGGTGGTTTCAAAACTCTTTTCGCCCGTCATCAAGTAAAGCAGGTTGAACACCGGGGTGAAAAACATAAACACGATGGGAAAATGCACTGTCATCGGATGGGGGTGCCGCTGGAGCATGGGCACACGGGCCAGCAGCCATGCGATCAGCGGTGGAATGTCCTGATCGGCAGCCGCTTTTTTCAATATGCCGACCTGGGGATAGCGTTGCAGGACATCAGCCGGGTGAGGGGCGGCCTGGATATCGGTGGTCAGATCGCAGCCTGCCTGATGCCGCTTCATGTGCAGGCCATTTCGCCAGCGTTTGCTTTGGCTGACGTCGTAAACCTTTCCGTCATGGGCCACATAAACCGGTTTTCCATTTTCGCCGTTGTAGCCGGCAAGTTCATCAGCATCAAATTCTTTCATGGATTTTGCTCCTGTTTTCGGCGACAATCAGATCATCAGTTGAAGAAACACGATTCCAAGCAGGGCCGCCGGGTAGTAGCTGGCGCGGTTGAACAGGGCCATGGCATGGCTGCGTTTGTGGCTTTGATAAAGATCGACGGCCGGCAGCAGCATCAGATAACATCCCACGGCCAGGGAAATAACAGCAAAAACAATTGCGTAGCTTCGGTGGGAATAATAAAATATTACAGCGTTCATGATCAGGGAAAGAATAACGGTTGTCACAACGATGATGCTGGCCTGTCGCACGCCCAGGCGAACCGGAATGGTCTGGGCATTCAGGCGACGATCCTCCTCGATATCGGTCCAGTCCGCCGGAATATTCTGGGCTCCGATTTCCCAGAAAAACAACAGCAGGAACAAAATGAACAAATACCATCCGGAAGGTCTTGGATCTACCGCGAAAACAGCCGCCACCGCCCCGGAGGTTTTGACCGCTCCGCTGACCACGGTGCGAAAAGGGCTGACCCGCCATAACAGGCAATACACGGTTTCCAGTGCGCAGGCGGCCAGAAAAATTAAAACACAAACCGGGTTGAGGATATAAGCGCCCATCAAGGCCACCAATGCCCATCCCAGGGCCCAGACTAGCCCCTGTTTTAAACTGAGCAGTCCCTGGGCTATGGGGTGCCTGACGAGCACGCCATCCAGGTAACTTTCCGCCTCGCAAAATCCGCCCATGGCTGCCTTTTGCCTGTCGGTGCGGTAGTCGATCACATCGTTGAGGGTATACACGGCTGTGTAACCGGCAAAGGTGGTGATAATCCCCAATACGATGACCGGAAGCGGCGGGAAATGGCCCAGCCACAGCAAGGCGCCAAAAGCCGGGGTGCACATGTCCAGCAGCCCATGGGGGGTTCGCGACAACGCAAAAAACAGTTTTAAGCGAGATAGCCCACTGGGATGATTGAGATGTGATGTTTCGGACAACGGGTTCGTCCTATTCCTGGAGCCGGCAGTCCCGGTCCCATTCGGGGCAGGCGGTTTTCATTTCGGTTTTGTATTTGAGCATGCATTCACCGCATTCCATGTCGAAGTTGGGGACATCTGCGTAACGCTCACGCATTTCTTCATCGGAAAGGACCTGAATTCCACTGCATCCGCATTGCGGGCCCGCTTTGACAGCTCCGGTAAATCGGAAATAATCCACAAAAACGTGCAGGTGTCCAGCAAAAGCTTCACGGGGATTCTCCGTCAAAAAGACCTTGCAATTCGCCGGGCAGTGGTACGAAAAACTCCGGCAGAACTTGAAATTGTCCCCGGGTCAGTCCGAGGGGACGCTGCACTTTGCGAGGGGGTGCGAGGGGGCGAATTTCAGCGATGGGGATGTTGCGCTTGCACAGGATGATGGTTTCCCCATCGGCTACACGCTTCAAATAGCATGAAAGATGGGTCTTGGCCTCATGAATATTCAATTTTATCATACAGGGTTCTATAAACTACCCGGTAAACCAAGTCAAGCTGATTGGAGTTTGGGCTAAAAGAGATGCGCCACATCCTGGATAAAAGCCGCCAGGGTTCGGACCACATCAATAATAAAATACCGGAATTCAGCGGCGGTGCGGGGAATGTCGGTGTCTGCCATTGTTAGGTTCCGTTTCTATCTGCGCTGATTTTGTTGCGTTACAGTTCAGGGGTAGTACGGATTTATGCCCTGCCGGCTGCCGTATAATCCTCCTAATCAAGGGCCCAGGGGTTATGGCTGCAGAAAAAGTCCGGCGGCAGGTCATGATGTCACCATGGCGGTCGATAGTAAGGCACCGGTAACTTAAATAATTGTAATGATGCTTGTCAAATAAAACTGTGCCGGGCTGTTTATGCCACGGCTGTATGAAAATCACAGGTGCGATGTGCGTTATAATTTGACAGGCCGTTGTGTTTTCATTATTATCCGCTATGAACCGGCAGCAGATCCAAACAACAGCTGCCTATTTTCCTGACACGCTGTCCCACCCATGAGGGGATGACGGGCATGAGTCTAAAGCTCACGGCAACCTGGAATGCCGAGTATATCGAGGCGCAGTATCAACGCTGGAAAAAAGAGCCCCAAACGCTTTCCGAGCAATGGCAGTTTTTTTTTGAAGGTTTTGAACTGGCCGGCCCGGGGGCCGTTACGACCGACGGGGACCAGCTGCAGCGCCAGGGCCGTGTTCAGGCCCTCATTTACCGTTACCGGGACCTGGGCCATTTGATGGCCTGCCTGGACCCCCTGGCGGCCTGCCCGATGGAACATCCGCTGTTGAACCTGGAGGCGTTCGAGCTCACTGCCCGGGATCTGGAGGTTGAAATTTTCGCCCCGCGGTTTTCAAAATCCGGACGGGCGAGCCTGGGTGAAATTTTAAAGGCCCTCAAAGAAACCTATTGCCGTTCCATTGGCGTCGAATTCATGCACCTGCAGGACCCCGGCGAGCGGGAGTGGCTGTTGGATCGCATGGAGCCAAACCGCAACCGGCCGAGTTTGAATCCTTCCGAAAAACACCGCATCCTGGAAAAGCTTTCCCGTGCGGCGCTGTTCGAGCAATTTCTCAATAAAAAATTTCTTGCCGTCACCCGTTTTTCCCTGGAAGGCGGCGATGCGTTGATTCCGGCTTTAGGGGACCTGTTGGACAAGGTGGCCCAAAAAGAATGCCGGGAAATCATACTGGGCATGGCCCACCGGGGACGATTGAACGTTCAGGCTCATTTCCTGAGCAGACCCTATGAAGAAATTTTCGCCGAATTTGAGAACTGTTACAATCCGGACGACCTGGTGGGCGCCGGTGATGTGAAATATCACAACGGTTATCTGGCCGATGTCACTACTGTCCGGCAGCAAAAACTGCGCATTTTCTTAATGAACAATCCCAGTCACTTGGAATCCGTGGACCCGGTGGTAGAAGGCTTCGTGCGGGCCCGGCAGGATATGACAGGTGAGCGCACCCGGCAGGCGGTGCTGCCTGTGCTGATTCACGGTGATGCGGCTTTTGCCGGCCAGGGGGTTGTGGCCGAAACCCTGAACATGTCCCAGCTGCGAGGCTATCGCACCGGCGGCACCCTTCATCTGGTAATCAACAATCAGATCGGATACACCACCCTGCCTGAAAATGCGCGTTCCACCCGCTATTCCACCGATATTGCCAAAATGCTCATGGTGCCGGTTTTTCACGTGCACGGTGAAGACCCGGAGGCCCTGATACATGTTTTGCGGATGGCTGCCGACTACCGCTGGCAGTTCGCCAAGGATGTGGTCATCGATGTAATCTGCTACCGCCGCTACGGTCACAATGAGGGCGATGAACCCTACTTCACCCAGCCGCTGATGTACGATCGCATTAAACAGCGAGCGTCGCTTCACATGATGTACGCCCAAAAGCTGATCGAAGAGGGCCTTGTTCAAAAAGAAAATCTGGAAACCATCACCGGAACTATCAACACCGCTTTAAATACAGCCTATGAAACCGTTCATGGCAGTGAATGCCCGTTTCCGCAGGCAACTTTTTATGAAAACTGGCTCTCTTTTCACGGGAATTATACCTTCAATGCGATCCGCACCGCTGTAAAAAAAGAGACCCTCGGGCGCCTGGCCCGAAAACTCACCAGCCTGCCCGAGGGGTTCAGCGTGCACTCGAAACTGGAACGGCTGATGCAAAAACGGCTGCAGGCTGTAAAGCGGGGTTCCGGCATTGACTGGGCCGGTGCCGAGGCGCTGGCCTTTGCAAGCCTGGTGACGGAGGGTATGCCTATCCGACTCAGTGGCCAGGATTGCAGCCGCGGAACTTTCAGCCAGCGGCACAGCGTGCTGTTCGATACCCGAACCGGCAGCACAATCACTCCGCTGAACCAGCTGGATGAAAAGCAGGCTACCTTTTGTGTCTGTGACAGCCCCCTGTCGGAAGTCGGCGTTCTGGGCTTTGAATACGGCTATTCCACGGCCCGGCCGGAGGGTCTGGTTCTTTGGGAGGCGCAGTTTGGCGACTTTGTCAACAATGCCCAGGGAGTTATCGACCTGTTCATTGCCAGCGGCGAAGCCAAATGGAACCGGTTGTCCGGACTGGTGCTGTTGCTGCCTCACGGTTTCGAAGGACTGGGGCCCGAGCATTCCAGCGCCCGTCCTGAGCGTTTTTTGCAGCTGTGCGCAGGCAACAATATCCAGGTCTGCAATCCCAGCACCCCGGCCCAGTACTTTCACCTGCTGCGGCGCCAGGCAAAAAGCCACTATCGCAAACCGCTGGTCATACTGACCCCCAAAAGTCTTCTGCGTCACCCCCTGGCGGTATCGACCATAGAAGAGCTTGCTATCGGCTCGTTTCAGCCGGTGCTCGATGACCCCGATGCCGCCGGTGATGTGCAGACCATTTTGTTTTGCAGCGGCAAAATTTATTATGAGCTGCTGGCCCGCCGCCGGGACCTGAGGGTTTCCACCAAGGCCCTGGTTCGGCTGGAGCAGTTTTACCCGTTTGCGCGGGAGCAGATGAAGGTCCTGCTGAAAAAATATTGTCGCTCTGCAAACCATTTTTGGGTGCAGGAAGAACCCGAAAATATGGGCGGCTGGCAATTCATAAAACCCAGGCTTGAGGCCCTTATCGGAAAGCCTTTAGGATACATCGGCAGAAAGGCGGCATCCAGTCCGGCAACCGGTTTTGCGGCGGTATTTAAGCAGGAGCAAAATCGGATTGTCGCCGAAGCGTTGGGGCCGCCCGCTCATGGCAGTGAGCCGGCGGCGGTAAGCTAGGCCCTTGTTGCCGGTGCCTGGTCACTCGTTACCGGTTTATCGATAGCGTAACTGGTAAGGGAAGTCGGAATGGGGAAGTCGGAAAACAGATTATAAGGATTTAAAAGGCAGAGCACAGCGATTCCGTACTTCGAAATTTTGCGGTTCGCTTTTTAACATTTGTCAGATAAACAGCCTTAAAGGCCTAAGTTAAAGTTGAGAGGTATGTATGCTTATCGAAATAATCGTTCCCGGTGTGGGTGAATCGGTTACCGAAGCATTGCTGGCGCAGTGGTTCAAAAGTGACGGTGAGGTGGTAAAAAAAGAAGAACCTCTTTTTGTGATTGAAACCGACAAGGTCACCCTGGAAGTGGTCGCCGAAGCCGACGGGAGCCTGTCGATTACAGTTGCGGAGGGAGAGACGGTTGCCATCGGCGCGGTGGTCGGCACAATCGACACCGAAGCAGCCGCGCAATCACCGGTCCCGGCTGCTGTTGCCGAAACCGAGAAGGCCGAGGCGGCAGCCCCGGCACCCGTTGCCGTGACTGCCGGCGAAAAATCAGCTGAAGCACCGGCACAAAAAGCGTCGCCGGTTTCCGCCACCGACCTCCCCAAGCCCGCGGTTCCGGGGGCGGGTGCGGTCGCTGAGACCTTTGCACCCTCCGTGCGGCGGCTGCTTAGTGAACACAATTTAGACCCCGCGCAAATAAAGGGCACCGGCCCTGCAGGTCGTTTGACCAAAGGTGATGTCTTGCTGTACCTGGAAAGCCGGCCGGTGTCGGCTGCCACGGGCGGCACCGGTGAGGGTCTGGCGGCCCTTCAACCGGCAATCTCTCTGACGCGCGAAGAGCAGGTCACCCGCAAGCCCATGAGCCCGATCCGGCAGCGCATCGCCGTCCGCCTGCTGGCAGCCAAACAGAACACAGCCATGCTGACCACTTTCAACGAGATTGACATGCTGCCGGTCATGAGCCTGCGAAACCGGTATAAGGAAGCTTTTAAACAAAAACATGGTGTGGGGCTGGGGTTCATGTCGTTTTTTATCAAGGCCAGCATCGAAGCGCTCAAGGAATTTTCCCTGATCAACGCCTACCTGGATGAAAAGGATATCATTGAGCACCATTATTATCACATCGGTATTGCGGTGGGATCCGAACGCGGTCTGGTGGTCCCGGTCATCCGCCATGCAGACCAGCTGAATTTTGCCCAACTGGAACAGAGCCTTGTTGGCTTTGTGGAAAAAATCAATGCAAATCGCCTGGAACTTTCAGACCTGGAAGGCGGCACCTTTACCATCAGCAATGGCGGTGTTTACGGCTCTCTTTTAAGCACCCCCATTTTAAACATGCCCCAGAGCGCAATTCTCGGGATGCATAAAATTGAAAAACGACCGGTAGTCATTGACGATGCCGTGGTCATCCGCCCCATGATGTACGTGGCGTTGAGTTACGACCACCGGATCGTAGACGGGCGACAGGCCGTTGGCTTCCTTAAACGCATCAAACAGTGCGTGGAAGATCCGCAACGAATCATGATGGAGATTTAAGATGACCCAAAACACAGCCTATGACGTTGTCATTATTGGAAGCGGCCCCGGCGGCTATGTGGCGGCGGTTCACGCCGCCCGGCTCGGCATGCATGTAGCCTGCGTTGAAAAAGAAGCGCGCCTGGGAGGCGTGTGCCTGAACCGGGGGTGCATTCCCAGCAAGGCGCTGCTGGATTCCAGTCACTACTACTATCTGGCCAAAGAGCAGTTGGCCGCCCACGGCATCAAGACCGGCCGGGTGACCCTGGACCTGCCGGCCATGATGGCTCGCAAGGACAAAGTGGTCGCGGAGTTGACCGACAACGTCCGCAAACTGCTCGAAGCCCATAAAATTGAAATCATCCGGGGCAGCGCGACCCTGTCCGGACCGGACCGGATTGAGGTTGAAGACGGTTCGGGGGCATCCAAAAAGCCGCAGCGATTCACGCTTAAGACCGGGGCCGTCATTTTGGCCACCGGCAGCGAACCGGCGGCGGTTTCCGGCCTCAAATTCGACGGGCAGCATATTGTTACGGCCACCGAAGCCTTGAAATTCGATGTGCTTCCCAAACATCTGGGTATCGTGGGCGGCGGTTATATCGGGTTGGAACTGGGTTCTGTCTGGCAGCGTCTGGGGGCAAAAGTGACTGTCATTGAAATGCTGCCCACCATTGCCTCCGGCGTGGATGGACAGGTGGGGCGCAAGCTGCAACGGGTGCTCAAGCGCCAGGGCATCATGTTTCGCATGCAAACCCGGGTGACCACCGCCCGGATTTCCGGAAAATCAGTCCGTATAGAGCTGGAAACCAAAAAGGGCAGCGAATCGCTGACCTGCAACCGGTTGCTGGTCAGCGTGGGACGACGCCCCCTCACCCGGGGCCTGGGCATGGAGACACTGGGCATCGAAACCGATCCCGCCAGCGGGCACGTGCGGGTGGATGCCGCTTACCGCACAAACATTTCCACGGTTTACGCCATTGGCGATCTGGTTGCCGGGCCGATGCTGGCCCACAAGGCCTCGGCTGAAGGCATCGCAGTCGTTGAGTGCATGGCCGGAAAAGCCGGTGAAGTCAACTACGATGCCCTGCCTTCGGTTATTTACACAAATCCGGAAGTCGCCAGTGTGGGATTGACTGAAGAACAGGTGAAACAGCGCCAGATCCCATACAGCACCGGAACCTATCCCTTCGCAGGAGTGGGGCGTTCGCGTTGCCTGGGAGAAACCGATGGATTTGTCAAAATGATTGCCCACGAGAAAACCGACCGAATCCTGGGGGTGCACATCATTGGCCCGCGGGCGTCGGACATGATCGCCGAATGTGTGCTGGCCATTGAGTTTGGCGCCAGTGCTGAAGACGTGGCCCGCACCGTCCACGGTCATCCGACCTTTGCCGAGGCTTTGCAGGAGGCGGCTGCGGCCGTGAAAAAATGACACTTGAAAATCAAAAGACCGGGGACAAGGCCGCTGCGGGTGTGCTGGAAGATTCCTTTTCACCGGAGCCGGACCCACAGTTTTACTTTGCTTTCGACGCTTTTGAAAAGCGTCTGGCGATGCTCACAAGCCTGGTGGCAGGAACCGATGTCATCGTGCTGGTCATCGGTGAGACGGGCGGCAGCAAAACGACGCTGCTAAACCAGTACCTGCTGGGAACCAATGTTTCCTGGAAAGCCTGCCATATCCGTTATAGTCCCACCGCGGACGCCGAGCGCAGCCGGCCGGCGGGAAAAGACCACGGGTTTGCCGCCTATATTTTACAGGATTCCACGGATCCGGTTATCTTTGTTGACGATGCCCACCGTCTGGATCGTTCGCGGCTGCGCTTTTTGCTCAAAGAGGCCCTGGTGCCCGGCAGCTCGCAGAAGGTCAAACGCCTGGTTTTATTCGGTACGCCCGATTTGTATACCGCTGTCAGCGCTGTGAGCGCATCGTTTCCGACCGATACTGCTGTCCATAAAATTTATCTGACCGGCTTGACCCGGGAAGAAACGGCTGCTTACCTGCAGCACCGGCTGGCGATTGCCGGCTACACCGGTGACAGTCCTTTTAAAAAGGCGGTCGTCAAGAAAATTTATCAAACCACCGGCGGCAACCCGGGTGCGATCAATGAGGCGGCCCGTCAGCTGCTGAGCAAGGCCGATGGCGGTCGTGCAACTGCCCCGGGATTTTTTCAAAAGTTAAACAACGCTTCAGGTAAAAAAATTGCCTGGATGATCGCCGGCATCCTGGTGGTTTTGCTGGCGGCCCTGTGGCTATACCCAAAGGACAACCAGCCAGGATCAAAACTATCGGTGCGCAAGCCTGCTGCCAGGGTGTTTCGGGCCAAAATCGGATCGGATAAAAACAGTGCCCGCCGCACCATCCGGGTAAAAATACCGCCCGTCCGGATCCCGGCAGAGAGCAAACCACCGCCGGCGGTGACATCAAAACCTGTGCCGGCACCACCGGTCGTCGTGCGGGTGGAAAAACCAGAACCGGCAGTGGTAGCGGTGCGTCCCAAGCGCACTGCTGTCCCGTCCTCGCCCCCGTCGTCGTCGGCCATAAAGTCCAGTGCCGTCGGTGAGCTGCAGCGCGAAAAATGGCTTTTATCTCAGAACCCGGCCCATTACACCATTCAGATCCTGGGGGTCCGCAGTGAAAGATCGTTGTTGGATTTTATCCGGGAAAATCAGCTGGAGAAACAAAAAGAGCTGAGCTGCTACAGGGGCACTTACAAGGGAAGGGATTGGTACCGGTTGTTATACGGCGTTTTTACCACCCGGCAGGCGGCCCGGTTGACCGCCCAGGGGCTGCCGGCACCAATACGCCGGGCATCACCCTGGGTGCGCCGTTTATCGTCGGTGCAAAGAGACATCCGACAATTCTAGGAATCTTTTTCCATGCCCAGCATTTCTTCGGCTTCCATCCACATCACGTTGATGATACCGAAAGCACATGCCAGCAGCACACCTAAAATCCATGCAAAATACCACATGATTATATCCTTATAATTGATAAAGGCTTAACAAAAGGCTTTGATGCTGGGAAGCTTGGTGAGGCCGAAAAGTGCCAGTGCCATTTGCTGCTTAGGCTTCCCTGCTTCCTGGCTTTCCAGCCTTACAGCTTTCGAGCCCAAATTTTCAATACGCTGAATGCGTTTCTTCCCTTATTTTTTCTTCTGTTATTTTTCCGCGCAAAACCCGGTACACCCAGCTGGTGTAAACGATCACGATGGGCAGAAAAACCACCACGGCAATAAACATCACATTCAAGGTGTAATGACTGGATGTGCAGTCAAATACGGTCAGACTGGCATTGGGCTGTGTGCTGGAGGGGATGACGAACGGAAACATGGCAAAAGCGGCGGTCAGAATCACACCGGTCAGCGATGCTCCGCTGCAAATAAAGGCCAGACCGGCCCGGTTGACTGCCGAGAGCACCAGGGCCAAAATGGCGCCGGCAAAGGCCAGCACCGGCGCGATGATCATCCACGGATAAACGGAAAAATTTTGCATCCAGGAACCACTTGTCGTTGCCACCGTTTTTGCCAGCGGACTGAAGGACGTACCGGTATCCGGGCTGGACACAATTTGGTAGCCTTGTATACCATAGGCCTGCCACAGGCCGGCAATGGCGAAGGCCAGTAAAAATATAATGCTAAAAATACGCACTGCCTTTTTCGCCCGGGTATAAATAGCATCGGTGGTACGCATCTGCAGGTAAACCCCACCGTGCATGATCAGCATGGACAGGCTCACGATGCCAGCCAGCAGGGCAAAGGGGTTTAAAAGCCCCCAGAAGCTGCCGGTGTAAAAGGGGCGTAAAAATTCATCGTAGTGAAAGGGAACGCCCTGCAACAGATTGCCGAAGGCCACGCCGAACACCACAGCCGGCACCATGCCGCCGACAAAAAGGCCCCAGTCCCAGGCAGTGCGCCAGCGGGGGTCGGCAATTTTGCTGCGGTATTCAAACCCGATGGGTCGGAAAAAAAGAGCAAAGAGCACCAGCAGCATGGCCCAGTAAAACCCCGAAAAGGCGACCGCATATGCCAGAGGCCAGGCGGCAAACAGGGCTCCCCCCGCGGTGATGAACCACACCTGGTTGCCTTCCCAGGTGGGCCCGATGGCATTGATGACCACCCGTCGCTGGTCGTCATTTTGGGCCACGAAAGGCAGCAGGGTTCCCACCCCGAGGTCAAAGCCGTCCATGAGTGCAAAACCGATCAGCAATACGCCGACAAACAGCCACCAGATGATCTTGAGTGTCAGATAATCAAATAGCATGGATCGTTCTCCCTATCTTGGGTGAAAATAATCAAGGGTTGCGGGTTAAACCCGCGGTGTTCATCCGGAAACCGATTGCCCGTCTTCGAAGTGATATTTTCCGGTATGCAGGCTGCTGGGCCCCAGCCGTACGAACTTGATCATCAAATACATTTCTGCAATCAGAAAAACCGTGTACAGTGCCCCCATGGCGACCAGGCTGCCCACAACAGTTCCCACCGTCAGGCTTGATGTCGACATGAAGGTGGGCAGGATTCCGCCGATGGTCCACGGCTGTCGACCGTATTCGGCAATGAACCATCCCAGCTCAATGGCAATCCAGGGAGCCGGAAGGCTGAACAGCAATAGTTTCAGCAGCCAGCGTTTCTGATCAAACACACGTTTGGCGCAATAATAAAAGCTGACGGCAATCAGGGCCAGCATGTAAAAGCCTAATCCCACCATAATTCGAAATGTCCAGAACATGGCCGCCACATTGGGGATGGTATCCAGGGCGGCCTGCCGAATCTGGCTGTCGGTGGCATCTGTCACCCGTGGCGTATAACGCTTGAGCAGCAGGCCGTATCCCAGGTTTTCCTGGTGACGCTCGAACAGCTGCCGGTTTTGTGCCGAAGCGTCGCCGCCGCGAATTTTCTGCATGGCGCCATAGGCGAGCATACCGCTGCGGATACGCTCGCGGTTTTGAGCGATCAGATATTTGACCCCCGCAATGGGCGTGTCGATGGAGCGGGTGACGATGATGCCACCCGCCCAGGGAATTTTTATTTCAGCCCTGGTCTTCTGGGCGTCCTGGTCTGGAAAGCCGAAGAGGGTAAAATCGCTGGGCGGGGGTTCGGTCTCCCATTCGGCTTCCATGGCGGCCAGTTTTACTTCCTGAACCTTGCCGACGACATATCCGGTTTCATCTCCCAGTACAATGACCGACATGATAGAGGCCAGCCCGAAACCGACGGCCACCGCAAAGGATCGCCGGGCAAATGCCAGGTCCCTGCCCTTCAAAAGGTAATACGAGCTGATGGCCAGGACGAAAATGGATGCGGCCACATACCCGGCGCCAAGAGTGTGAACAAATTTTACCTGGGCGGTGGGATTGAAAAACAGCTGGCTGAAGCTGGTAAGTTCCATGCGCATGGTCTCGAAGTTAAAAACTGCTCCCACCGGGTGTTGCATCCATGCATTGGCAATCAGAATCCACAGGGCGGACAGGTTGGAGCCCAGGGCCACCAGAAACGTGACGGCGAGATGCGCCCGCTTGCTGAGACGGTTCCAGCCGAAGAAAAAAAGCCCCACGAAGGTGGATTCCAGAAAAAAGGCCATCAGTCCTTCGATGGCCAAAGGCGCCCCGAAGATATCGCCGACATAGTGGGAATAGTAAGCCCAGTTGGTACCGAATTGGAATTCCATGGTTATTCCGGTGGTCACCCCCAGGGCAAAATTGATACCGAACAATTTCCCCCAGAAGCGGGTCATGTCCTTGTAGATCTGCTTGCCGGTCATGACATAGACCGATTCCATAATAAACAGGATCCATGACAGGCCCAGCGTCAGGGGGACGAACAGGAAATGGTACAGGACGGTGAAAGCAAACTGCCAGCGGGAAAGCTCGACAAGTCCTTCTGTGGGTAACATTGGTAACTCCTTATTATCAATTAAAAACGGCCAAAGTCGGTCTTTGAGCTTGAAGGTGCCCGGTGTTTTGCGATAAGAAATTAGTGCGCTTTATTGGCAAGGGTTTTAATATATTTTCAGGGTGTTTGTCAAATAATTTTCCCATGCGACCGATGAACAAGCCATCCAGTCAACAGGCCGCACGCTGGTTGCGGCAACGCGCGAAGACCGCCCGCCTCTGGGTGGGGCTGTCGGTGGGCCTCGGGTTTGTCAGCGGCGTGCTGCTGATCGCCCAGGCCCGGTTGCTGGCCCATATCGTTGCCAGCGTTTTTATAAAAGATGTTTCTCGTGAAGCGCTGTGGTTTTTTTTCGCTGCCTTTGCGCTGGTTGTGGCTGTCCGGGCCGGGCTTGCCTGGGCACGTCAGGTTGCCGGATTTGTTGCCGGTGCCAGGGTTCGGGAACAGACGCGGATGGCACTCATGGAGCAGCTTTTCGCCCTGGGCCCCGGTTATGCGGCCGGGCTCCAGAGTGGCGCTGCCTCCAGCATCCTGCTGGAGCATGTGGAGGGGCTGCATGATTTTTTTGCCCTTTACCTGCCCCAGCTGGCCCTGGCAGTCATGATCCCGGCGGCCATTGCGGCCTTTGTTTTTCCGGTGAGTTGGGCGGCCGGAGGAATCTTGCTGGTGACCGCGCCCCTGATTCCGCTGTTTATGGTCCTGGTGGGCATGGGCGCTGAGAACATCAGCCAGCGCCACTATAAAGCCCTGGGGCGCATGAGTGCGCATTTTCTGGATGTACTGCAGGGTCTGGCAACACTGAAGCTGTTTGGCCGCAGCCGGGATGAAGAAAAAAATGTTGCCCGGGTATCCGGCGAGTACCGTCGCCGGACCATGAGCGTTTTGCGCGTCGCCTTTTTATCATCGGCCGTGCTGGAATTTTTCAGCTCCATGGCCATTGCGCTGGTGGCGGTCTACCTCGGGATGACCTACCTGGGATATTTTGATTTTGGCAGTTACGGTCAACCGCTCACCCTGGCGGGGGGCTTTTTTATTTTGCTGCTGGCCCCGGAATTTTATCTGCCGCTGCGCGAGCTCGGGGCCCACTACCATGCCCGGGCCGCTGCCATCGGCGCGGGAGAAGAAATTTTGCGGATTTTGGCAGCCCCGGTGCCCGAATCGGGCCGGGACCCGAAGATCCTGGACAAGCCGGCGTCGATTCATATCCAGGGCCAGGATTTGCACCTGGCTTACGAGAACGGGAAACGGCCCGCCCTGCGGGGAGTTGATTTTGAAATCGCCGCCGGTCACCGGGTGGTTGTGGTGGGCGCCAGCGGGGCTGGCAAAACGACGCTGCTGAATCTCTTGCTGGGGTTTTTGCAGCCGGACCGCGGGCAGTTGCTGATCAACAACACGCCACTGTCCCGGATAGCCCCGGACAGCTGGCGCCAGCATATCACCTGGATTGGCCACAATCCGATCCTGTTTCAAGGGACGATCCGGGAAAATATCTGCCTGGCAAGACCGGAGGCCGGCGACGGTGAAGTTGAGCAGGCCGCCCGGGCCGCACGGGTGCTGGATTTTTGTAAACAGCTGCCCCGGGGATTGGACACCCCGGTGGGCGAACAGGGGCTGGGACTGTCCCGCGGCCAGGCCCAGAGAGTGGCCCTGGCCCGGGCGTTTTTAAAAAATGCGCCACTGCTGCTGCTGGATGAACCCACCGCCGACCTCGACACCCACAATGAACGGCTGGTGATCCAGGCCCTGGAGGATTTGAGCCGGGGAAAAACCGTGCTGATGCTGGCCCATCGGCTGGCGGGCATTGAAAGGGCGGATCGCATCCTGGTGCTGGCAGACGGCCGGATCGTTGAACAGGGAAGCTACCAGCAGTTAATAGCTGCCGGAGGAGAATTTTTCCGGCTGGTATCGAGCAACATGAAAGCAACCGCAGATGGCTGAAACCGGCAAACACCGAGATTCATTTATACGTTTGTTTTTGCGTCACTTCAAAACGATGGCACTGGGGACGGTAGCCGGCCTGGCCGCCATGGCCGCATCCGTCGGGCTGCTGGCCCTGGCAGGCTGGTTTATATCCGCTGCGGCCTTCGCCGGTCTGGCCGTGGTCAATGCGCACCTGTTTAATTTCTTTTACCCCGCCATCGGGGTGCGGCTGTTTGCCATCATTCGCACGGTGGCGCGCTACGGCGAGCGCGTTTTTTCCCACGATGCCACCTTTCGCATCCTGGAAAGCCTGCGCACCTGGTTTTATCGGAACCTGGAGCCCCTGGCGCCCGGACGCTTGATGCGTTACCGCAGTGCCGATCTTTTAAACCGCATCGTCGCGGACATCGAAGCGCTGGACAATCTTTACCTGCGCGTGTTGTCCCCAAGTATTATCGCTGCGTTGCTGTCGGCCGGGGTACTGATTTTTCTGTGGGGGTTTGCCCCCTTTATCGCCCTGACGACCTTTCTGGCGCTGGTTGTGGCCGGTGTTGTCGTACCCGCTTTTACTGCCGCTCTCGGTGCGGCGGCCGGGTGCCGGCTGGCCCGCCGAAACGCCCAATTGCGCACCGAAATTGTCGAAAGTCTGCAGGGGATGGCCGAGCTGCTGGTTTTCGGAGCTCACGGTCGCCGCCTGGACATCATCGGGCGAACCCAACGCAGCCTGATCAAGGACCAGCAGTACATGAGCCACCTCCGGGGGGCTTCTTCGGCCTTGCTGACCCTGGTTTCCGGGGGTGCTGTTTTGATAGTCACTTACATAGGAGCGGGACTGGTCAGCCGCTGCGCACTGGAAGGACCCGACCTGGCACTGGTGGCATTGGCCGTGCTGGCCAGCTTTGAGGCGGTCTGGGCGCTGCCGGGCGCCTATCAGTATCTCGGGCACACCCGGGAGGCCGGCCGGCGGTTGAGACAGATCGTGGACGCCAAACCGACGGTAGAATTTCCCGCCCAAAGCGTTGTCCCACCTGCACAGTTTGATTTGTGTTTTGATCAGGTGACCTTTCGCTATCACCGCAACGTGCCGCCGGCACTTGCCGGCGTGGATTTTTACGTGCCGCCGGCCGGGCGGGTGGCCGTAGTGGGGGAGACCGGTGCCGGCAAAACCTCGCTGGTCAATCTGCTGGTGCGTTTCTGGGACCCGCAACAGGGCCGCATTCTGATGGGCGGCCAGGATATTTGCCGCCTGTCGGAAACAGATTTGCGCCGCCGCATATCGGTTGTCTCCCAGCAGGCGCACATGTTCGCTGCGAGCTTAAGGGAAAATTTGTTGCTGGCCCGCCCCCAGGCCACCGAGGACGAACTGGTTGCCGCCCTGGAGCGCGTTCAGCTGCTGGATTTTGTAAGGAACCTGCCCGACGGGCTGGATACCTGGATCGGTGAATTCGGCCAGCGGCTGTCCGCCGGCCAGGCCCGTCGGCTGGCCGTGGCCCGGGCCGTATTGCATGATGCGCCCATCTGGGTGCTGGACGAGCCCACCGAGGGGCTGGATCGCATCAGCGCGCAGCAGTTGATGACGGCCCTGGATGAACTGACCGCCGGCCGGACCCTGCTGCTGATTACCCACCGGATGGTGGGCCTTGAGCGCATGGACCGCATTGTGCTGCTGGAGGCAGGGCGCATTGCCGGCCAGGGGTCCCATCAAGAACTGCTGAAGAAAAATTCGCGCTATGCTGCGTTGCAGATGAGCTGTCGCAATATATAGGGTGTGCCGAGTCAACGTCTGAATTTTTGTTTAACCTGTTTCCCCAAAGGGAAATTCCTATCATTTCAACAGCCTGCTTAAATGTAGTATTGATTTTCAGATTTGAATCGTGCTATTGTTTTCATAAACGATTTTAGAGCAGGAAAGTGCATCCAACCAGGTGTCAACCCCACCGAAACGGTGGGCGCACGGAACCTACCAGAACTCCTAAGCTGGTGAATACTTTTAACGAATAGATGCCATGGGCGACAAACTCACCAAATTGCTGTTCGACAAACGGGATCATGCACTGATTCGGATCGTCAACGATGCGCTGAACGCCGAGCGCAGGGGGAGGTTTGCCCGCAAGGTATATTTCCCCTACCTGCATCCCCATGGTATCAAAGAAATGACTGAAACCAAGGGGCTGCGAACGGCTTACGCCGTGGCCCAACTGGTCGGTTCATTCGAGATCGGCGGGGTAAATGACCGCATCAACGCGCTGCGTTCGCTGCGCCATGAAGTGATTGACACCGCCGAGGGCCCCTTGGCCAAAAACACCGCCCGGGTGCTGCTGCAGATCATGAAAGAGCTGGTGCGGGCCCACGGTGATTACCGCAAACAGCTGGAGCTGGCGCACGAATTTCGCCGGACGGCTTCGGGGAAACCGCGAATTGTGCGCCAGCAGCTGCGGCATTACCATCTACTGGAAATGCCCGAGGAATGGAATCAGATCGCCTTTGACGACCATGTTCATGATGCCAACACGAAAGGACGTAAGTCTTCGACTCACCTGATAATGGATGCTTGGATCAAAGGGATCAGACGACTGCAGGTGATTCATTACAACTACATCGAACCGCGCTTTGCAGAGGAGTTGCTGGAAGCATCGCGGATATTGGACATTGACATTCGGATCGGAATCGAATTTTCCAGCCGGTATCGCAACAAGTATGCCCAGCTGATCTGGGTCCCCCGGGGTTTCACCGATGCCCAGTCATTTTTATGCTTTCTGGCCGAACCGCCTGTGATAGCACTCATGGAGGCCGGACGTCGTGTTTCCCTGTATCAGCAGCAGTATGTCATGGAGTTGCTGGATAAATTCAACGACGTGCATCGACTATCGCTCAATGAGAAGCTGGGTGTCGATCTCGCGCCGATCAAGCCCGGCGAGTTTCTGGCATTTGTCGGCATCGGGCAGAAATCCAAGCTGCACCTGTCCAAATTTATCCATACCAAGCTGCTTAATGCGTTCCAGAAACGGGTGTCCCTGATGCGCAGCGAGTATGCTGCGGCGGATACCGGACGGCGCGAGGAAATCACGCAGTGGATCCAGCAGACCAATGGATTGGACCTGGAATCACTGGTGGGCGATTACTTAGAACCAGAAAGCAATCCGGAGATCGCCAACCCGGACATTCCGGCAGGCGGGCCGGAGGTTCCGGAGCTGTCCGAGCTGAGTCCTTTTGAGATGTTGAGCCGGCTGGCACAGCTGCACTCGGGATATCGGGTGACCCTGAACCTGACCAACCTGAAGGTCGAGGAGGTGCTGGAACTGCTTTATGACTGCCAGGGCATGATTACGTGCCTGGAAATTTTCAATCTAAAGGATTATGCCGCCGGCAAGACGGCGCACGTTGCCGATATCAGCCGGTTAATGCAGGCCATCAACGAGGGCAGCGCGATTCATCTCAAACAGGTCATCCGCGAGATTATTGGCCGGTTCAACCATGACGTCACCAGCAAAAGGCAAGCCCTGATCGATAAGCTCACAGCGATTTTGCATGACATCGATACGCTCAAATCCTTTTACATCGGCAGATTTCTCAAGGCGCGAATCGGCAGTGATTCCACCGGTCGCTCCCCCCGGGTTCACGGCATGGGGCTGGCCATTAGAGAAACCCTGCCCAAAAGGGCCCAGCAGTCGATTGAGCGAGACCGGCAGCAGGATGTGCGCGAAATCATTCCCATCGCGATAACCGCTTACAAAGTGGTGAGATTCATTCCAAAAAAACGCAGCATATCGGCCGGTCAGCTAAGGTACTGGCTAACGGCCATGCTGTCGAACAACGGTTGGCTGGGGTTGACCTGCTGGCAAGGCTGGGAAGTGGATCCCACGGCCACCCGGATGGCGAATCCGGGAAATATCGTTACCCTCGGGGGCGTTCAGAAGAACATCGACAACGATTTGTGGCTGCATCCGCCCGAAGCCACAGCAAAGCGCAGTCGATTTCGCTGGCGCTACCTGAACTCCCATTTGCAGAACGCGCTCAAAGTGATCATTGGTTTTATTCCGGCCTTTTTAACCTTCGCGCTGACCAAAGACTGGTGGCTGCTGGCATATTTCGGAGCCTTTATCTGGTTCGGCATTACCGGGCTGCGCAACATCGTACAGTCGGTTCTGGGCGGCGGCGGCTTCAAGCGGTCTCCCCTGCTCAATTGGAACGATTACATCAGCTGGACCCGCATCACCGACTCGCTGCTGTTTACCGGGTTTTCGGTGCCCCTGCTGGATTACATTGTCAAAACCCTCATCCTCGACCGGGTTTTCGGGATCACCGCCGGAAGTCAACCGGTGCTGCTCTATACCTTTATGGCGCTGGCCAACGGCATTTATCTGTCCAGCCACAACATCCTGCGGGGTTTGCCCAAGGGCGCGGTTTACGGCAACTTCTTTCGCAGCATTTTGTCCATCCCCATCGCCATCGGGCTGAACATGACCATCGGCTCCATACTGGCGGCCGACGGGGTTGCAGAGGTGAGCCTGGTTTTGCAGAAATGGGCCGCTATCATTTCCAAAACCGCCTCGGATGCAGTGGCCGGCATCATCGAAGGGCTGGCCGACCGTCATAAAAACATCCAGGCGAGGCTGCGGGAATACGCGATCAAATTTTCCCAACTGTTTGGCACCTATGCCCAGCTGGAGTTGCTTTATCCGGAAATGCAGACATTCAAAATTCTCGATTATTCAGCCAATCCGAGGCATCGGGTCAATACCGAAGCCCGCGACCTGGAAAAGATCATCATGATTCACGCGCTGGATCTGCTTTACTTCTGGATGTACCAGCCGCGCTCGCGTATGGCCTTGCGCCAGTATTTAGGAACCCTGTCCGAAGACGAACGCCACATCCTGGTCAGCAGCCAGTTTACACTGCTCCGGTATCGCGAAATCAGCCAACTATTCGTCGACGGCATCCTGGGGCACAATTTTCAGCGGCCCCTGTCTTTCTATCTATCGCGCTACGTAGGGTACCTGGAAGAAGTCAAACGCCTGATATTCGACGAGCAGTTGACGGATTCCGTTGTAGACTGATACCATCGGGGTTCAACTATATTCCTTAAATGGCTTGCAGAAAATCCGGGCGTTTCAGTTATCAGTCTTTCTAATAAAAATTAATAATTCGCTTGCCATTGGCTTCAAGAATGGTTATATTGCATACAATCAATTAAGTCCCGCATTGTAAAATCGGGATCGTTTCTTTCTGTAGGAACAATCCATTTGTCAAAGTGGCATCCTCCAGTTTGCAACATTGAAAATTTTATGAAAGGAGAATGCTATTATGACTAATGGAACTGTTAAATGGTTTAATGACAGCAAAGGTTTTGGATTCATTGAGCAGGAAGACGGCCCGGATGTGTTTGTTCATCATTCAGCGATCAACGCAAGCGGTTTTAAATCCCTCAATGAAGGCGACCAGGTTTCCTTTGACA
>JAOZSC010000175.1:4059-6107 GCA_029939875.1 Desulfobacterales bacterium | reverse complement strand
AGAAAAGCTTCCTATATTCGAGAAGCCTATCTTGTTGTACGAGATATAGAGAAGAGGTCTACATGGAAGTTCCCACATCATGAACTTACTTCCAATGGTGATCTCGTAGTTAATAAAGGTGGCGTGGTTTCTGCCTATGCAGCTCTTAAAGGTGCTCGAAATGAGCCTGCGATTACAGCTCAAGAAAAGAAAGCGGCAGCTAAACACATTCTGAAGCATTATCGAGAGCTGCTTAAGCAGGAAAAAATTGAAGAAATTCCTCAAGACCTTCTGGATATGGTTAAGGAATTTGAAGAAATGGAGAAAAAAGAAGTGGCCGGAACAAACACTGAACAAAATGAAAAAACTGAGACGATAAATAGCTCAGAAACAAGCACTGAAAACGCTTCGGCAGGCGAAACTCAAAATCCCAAGGATGAAGAAGAATCTGAGGGTGAGGGTAAAGAGGCCAAAGCTGACGGTGAGGTTGAGGGTAAAGAGCAAGACGTTAATTTGCTCGATCTGGTGGATAGGCTCAAAGAAACCGAAGAAGGTCTGGATGAGCTATTCTTAGCATATTCCAAAATCGAAGAGGTGCTGAATGAGGCCCTCTCAAACCAAGAATGAAGGATAAATAATGGGAATCAAAGCAATTGATACACTGCAAAAGCAGGTAGAAGAGCTTCAGCAAAAACTTGAGGCTTCTAAGACTGAAGCTGAGAAAAAAGTTGAAGAGCTTCAAAAAGAGTTTGAAAGCAAGCTCGAAACACGAAAAACATCTTTTGAAGATTCTGCACCGTCCAACGACGAAGTTGCAAAGGCACGGGAAAAGGGAGCAAAGCTCTATTTGAAATCTGTCCTTGCAGGGCGTTCTATGGACTCCTTCGCAGAATACAAAGATGTTGCAAACGTTATCGAGAAGTCGATTAAGCCCGCTGACGTGGCTTCTTGGCTTGCGGAAGAGTTTTCTTCTCGTGTTCTGGAAGAGCTTGAGCTTTCTCTCAAGGTTGAGGGTCTGTTCAATCACGTGCGTATGCCTGATGGCCGAAACACCTTCTCTATTCCGGGTAAAAGCGGAAAAGCACAGGCTTACCTGATTGCACCGGGCGATGATGCTATCGAGTCTGCAATTGCTTCTGCTAAAGTAAGCTTTGCTACTCAGCGTATCAAAACTCTGATTGGCCTGACTGATCAAGCTGATCTTGAAACGGTTACTGCAATCGTTGACCTGATTCGTCAAGAGCTTGTTATGTCTCTGGCTCGTGCTTCTGAACATTCTATCCTTCGGGGTGATGTTACTATCGCTGACCCGAACGATGTTCGTAAAGCCTATGATGGTCTGCTCAAGTTTGCTCGCACAAACGGTCAAACTGTAGACAATGGTGGTGGAGCCGTTACTGCTGACAAGATTGCAGAAACTCGCCGAAAGCTTGGTGCATACGGTCTGATGGTTTCTGATCTTGTTGTTCTCGCTCCGGTTAGCGTCGCTTATCAGCTGATCGACTCTATTGATGAAGTCAAAACTATCGATCAGTATGGTGCAAATGCAACTATCCTCAAAGGTGAGATTGCACGTATTTGGGGTATGCCGATTGTTGTAACCGAGTATATTCCCGAAGATTTGGAAACTGATGGTTCTGACACGGGAGCCGGTGCTACAACTGCTCTGCTTATTGTCAACAAAGGTTTCTATGCAGTTGCTGATCGTGGCAACATCGGTATCGAGACTGAGCGTAAAGCTGTTTCCAGCACAACTCTGTATGTTGGATATCGAGATATCGACTTCAAAAACATGGCAATCAATGCCAACCCTGTTGCCGCTCTGGTCAACGTCTCTCCTGCCTAATAGGTAGGGAGACCTCTCTACTACAAACGCCAAGCCTCTGGATAGGGAAATTGCTTCCCTATCTCACGCTTGGCTTTTTTATTTTCTACCCATTCTTTCCAATCTCGCACAAATATCCGATATATACTTAAACTAATATAGAGGAGCTAACCATGAAGGTAGTTGTTAAGTACACGGGCTATGGAATTACCAGTCGAGGTATTAATTTTGATGAAACGAAAAA
>JAOZSC010000175.1:0-4049 GCA_029939875.1 Desulfobacterales bacterium | reverse complement strand
TGATTATCTTATCAAAACTTTTCCCAATAATTTTACATTGATTGAGCGGGTTTCAACAGAACCAGTAGAAGAAGAAAAACCTGCTCCAAAACGTAGGACAAGAAAAAAGAAAGCATCCGAAGCTTAAGGATAATCTATGGAACAGGAACTTTTGGCAGAGGTAAAACGAGATTACCTGAAGATTACTGATACTGACACGGAAGTGGACGACTTTATTCTGAATCTTCTTGCTTATGTTGATGGCTATATTTTTGAGCATTACGGTATTGCTGTCTATGAGAGAGAAAAGACTGAAAGGATGGTAACTTTTTATGGTAGCCATCGTTATTTTACCAAGTGGGGAATAATTACAGAAATTGTAAAAATTGAAATGGACGGCGAGGACGTAACGTCTGAACTTCAGTCCTATCTTTTTACGGAGAAAAACGAAATTTTTCTCTCTAATACCTCTACAGTGATGTTTAGAAACAATTCTGATACCATTATCAAATATAAAGTTGGGTATGCCCAATCAGGGGATATTCCTCGTGGGCTTAAGAATGTACTGTTTCAAATTGTAAAAAAACTTTATACTGATATTTCAAAGAATATGGATTCTTTCACTTCCATGAGTACAGGGATAAAAGAAGCTGTAAAAATTGAGGACTCGTTGCCTTTTGTCGCTAAACAAATTTTAGAATCATATAGGATTTACAGGATATGATTACTGGACGGTTTGACTATAAGGACTTTGCGGAAAAGGGTTGGAAAAACTTTTGGTTTAAAATCCGAGAAGAGGAAATGGATGTTATTGAGCAATTTTTGGCTCATACCCAATCCTCTATGAAAGACTGGGAAGATAAACTTGCAGAAGAACTTTCTGACCCATTACCGGAAGAGTTTTGGCACAGTGAAAGACCTGATGCCATTACTCGTTTGTTTCCTTATATGAATACTGGAAAACAAGCCAACAGCGTGCATAGCGGGCTGAAAAGAAAGAGGTCTGGCGACCGTTTATATGTTTCAGCATGGGCAGAAATCGATGTACCGTATGCTTGGTTTACTACAAGAGGCAAAAAGAGAAGAAAAAGTGGCGTAACCCCCGGATGGGTAGGTTGGGTTTCCGATGTGTTTGAAGGCAGCGGAAGAGGAAGGGTTATGTCGATGTCTGATATTTTTGAGACCTTAATGATAGAAAGGGAAATGTTATGAGTTTTCGCCAAGAAGTTGTAGAAGAACTCGTCAACGATTTGAAAGCTTCTGGCGAGTTTAAAAATGTGTATAAGAATATTGTACCTGTCTGGACTCAGGTTTCTACCTTTCCGGCAGTGGCGGTACTTTATGAAGGGGAAGAGAAAGAGCGGGGGAATGTGGTCAATTCCTGTGCAAATATTACAGGAAAACTGTATGTGTATATCTACAATCAACAAGAATCTGAAAGAGACTTTGAAGATATCTTGAGTGATTTGATAGATTTGGTTTATTCTATTATAGAAGAAAATGAATATATCAAGTGCAACACTATTGATTGTACTGTTTCTTCTATGAAAAGAGATGGTGGGTTAGTACACCCTTATGCCCTTTGTCAGATTATGATAGAGATAAAATATCGACAACATTTGGCTTAACAACAGCTAAAAAGTTGGACGATATAAAAACAGAACTTTAAAGAAAAGGATATTAAATGGCAATTTATCGAACTCAAGGAGCTGTTTATGCGGCTGTTAAAGAGGCGACGTTTAATGCAGGTGGAACGTTCACTGATGCTGATGTTGTTCCCGTAACTTCTGACACCTCCCTTAAGCCGGAAGTTGACTCTATCGAACGAAAGGCTGTTTGCCCTTCTTTCATTGGACAACCTAAACTTGCAGGTAAAGAGTATGGTTCAGGAACTTTTGGACTTGAACTTATCCCTGTGGATGATGACCCGAATGTTTCTAAAGAACTTCTGGGTAGTGTTATTCTCGAAGTTGCTCTCGGTATGAAAGAACAACCCGGAACAGGAAGTGGAGCTTTTATTGGATACTCTGATGCTGGTACAACTGCGGCAAATGAAATCTACGAAGCTCAAGCTGGAGAAGATGGTACAGCTATTCTCTACAAGCTTAACAAGCCTTGCGGAAGCCAAGACTCTCTTGCTCTGAAAATGATGCTTGGTTGTGATACATCTGATAGCCAGTCTCTGAACTTTACTGGGGTTGTTCCCAACTCTGTAACTTTCAACTTTCCTGTTGCTGACGTTGCTACAGTATCTTTTGATGTTGGAGCTTCTGGATTTAGCACTGCTTCTGGTGAGACTCTGCTCAATGCTCTGTGCCTTGAGACTAACCCGTATGTAGGTAAAAATGCTACATTTACTGTCGATGATGTAACGTATGAGGCAAAAGACCTTTCTTTCTCTATCGAGAATACCGTTTCTGACCGTGAAGCAATTACCTCTGCTGGTATCACCTCTAAAGCTGTTACTGGAAAGATGGTTAAAGGTTCTCTGACTGTTACTTTCCAAAGCTGGGATGAGCTTAACAAGTTTAAAAGCAACGCAGATGCAAAAGTTTATATGGAACTTTCCAATGGTAGCCATAAATTTGCTATCTATATGCCGAAAGTCCGCTACACTTCTGTAAGTGTCGAAGATGATGATGGCATCCTTGTCAACAAGCTTGAGTTTGAAGCTTATGAAGATACTACTACTAAAGAAGCTCTTTACATCGCTCACGAATAATTCTTCTTTTGGAGGGGGTTCCCCCTCCACCCTCTTTAGTCGCCTATATGATAAAATTGTCGATATAATTTAAAACTTTTATAGGAGAATACTAATGGCATTGACTGTATCAACCAAAGCAGTAAAAACTTACGAATACGTTCCGCTTTCTGAGCGTGGGGAAGAAAAACCTTTCACTCTTACGATTCGCCCCCTTACAAAACGAGAATATGCTCTTATCGAGGATAAAATTGCCAAATTTTACCGAGATGAAACCATGACTTTCGCTTCTGCATCTACGAATATTGAGACTTTTCAACGGGGTGTTACGAACTGGGTGAATTTGCTTGATGAAAATGGAAAACAAATTAAACCGGATAAAATGAATGGGATGTTGACTGATGATGCTATCAACATTCTTCCTATTGATATTATCACGGAAGTGGCTAATGTCATTGTAGGCATCACCAAAGACCCGGATAATGCCGACATTTACATTGGTACTGCCTCAGATGATGAAGCACAAACCCAGAATCAGTAAAGCTCCAATCTTTTACCTCCCTTCTTCCTACAAAGACAGCAGAAAATTTTTGGTCTGCTGTCGTGTTTTATCTAAAAAAGAGCTTGAAGCTTTGAGTGAATATAACTCAGACCATGAAGTTCAAGCAGAAACGGCCTATCTTGTTTACTCTATGGCGATCAACTATGTTGAAGATGAACAGGGAAACCGTTTAACTTACGATGATCTTCCTTATTCAGTATGTATCGAAATAGCAAAATTTATTTTGCAAGAATCTGTAATAACTCCAGAAGAATATGAAAAACTGGAATTGAATATTCGTTTGCATTTTTCTGATGAACTGAAAAGCGACAACTGGAATTGTGAGGTGTGTAGAAGCAAGAGGTTGGATAGAGTTAGGAATTGTGGTTTCAGGGGAGAATTAAATAAAAGTAAAGACTTTAAAGTACAAATTGGGGAGCATATTTATACCCATTGTCCGATATATGACATAGATAAAGAATTGATTGCTGCTGCAATTGAGAGCTACAATATATTTAGTTCAGGGTTTTTACCCGATAGTGGTGGTCTTTATGACCAAACACAATTTTTTATTACTTCCGCTACTCTTGTTGATAGAGCCTATAAAAAGCAACAAGAGAAAGAGATGAAAGAAGAACTCTCTAAAATGAAAAAACAGCGGGGATAACATAAAGGATATCTAATGGCTATGACAAAATCCACCTACGAAGTCGCTATAAAGTTTGTGCCTAAAGGCGTAAATAGTGTTGAAAACGAAATGGCTAAATTGTTTCGTGATTTTGAATACATGAATAAAGCTATGGAAGCGGCGGGCTTAAAGAAGTCAAC
>JAOZSC010000174.1 GCA_029939875.1 Desulfobacterales bacterium | reverse complement strand
CCGTTGTACCAGGCATAGGTGGGTTTGACCGCTTCTTTCCAACGAAAGCTCCCCTTCTTTTTGAGATATGTGGGCATACCATATTTGTCCTTACCGGCTTTGATGTCCTGTCCGGCTTTGGACCAGTCCCAGTATACCTTGGTGGGTTGAGTTTTGGCGTATATGGGAATGTGACAGGTCTGGCAGGCCACGTGCTTGGTGTGCCGGTTGAGATGAAAGTCCACCAGTTCCGCCCCGATGTGGGGTTTGTCCGTGTGGCAGTACTCGCATGACAGATCGCCTTCCACGGCCGCCACGGAAACACTGCGCCCGGATATCATGTGATTGCGGGTCTTATGACAATCCTGGCATCTGAAATTCATGCCTTTCCCATCGACCCCCATATGGACATCATGGTCTCCGGCAGGCGCTTTCAACTGGGAGTTCATGTCACCGTGCTTGACGGCATCCCCGCCGCCACCCAAAAAATGGCAGTTCATGCCACAGGTGGAACGACTGGGCCGTCCCACGTTTTGGGCGACTTTGACCAGATCCACGTTTTTTTTGGGAAAGCCGGCCCCGGGAGGGGCCTTTTTATAGGTCCCGGTGGTGTCGTGACAGACCAGGCAGTCGATGCGCCCCATGTCGTTGAAATCAAAATCAGCGTCTTTCCAGCCGTAGCCGATGTGACAGCTGGTGCACCGCGGCCAGTTTCCGTTCAGGTTAATGCAAAAATTATTGATGGTATTGCTGCGCTTGCCGATATCGATGCGTTTTTCCTGCCCCACCGTGTAAGGAGAAGGCCCCTGCCAGTTCCAGTGGGCGGTTTTTAAAATGGCATGGCCCTCGTTGGGATGGCAGGATAGGCAGTTGCCGGTCACCGCCAGGGCATCCACGTCACTGTCGAGCTTGACCAGTTGATGGTGATCCGGCACTTTTTTGGCGTGGCAGGCCAGACAGTCGGTTGGCGCCCGGGTATCCAGTGTGCGCGCGATGGGACCGCGCACCATGGCACTGTAAACCACCGGGCCACGGACATGGGGCACCTGTTCGGCCTCCTGGTGGCAGTCCATGCACAGCTGGTGATAAGCGCCCTTCAGCCCGGGGGTGTTCAACTGCTTGGGGTTAAAGGGACGGTCATGGCAGACCGAACAGCTGACCGGCACTTCCTGTTTTTTTTGCAGCAGGGCCATGGTCACCGGTTCGCCGTACTTGTCACCCTCTTCCCGCGGCATGCGGTGGTGGCAGATAGTGCAGTCATGCAACACGTTGGCGTGCTTGCTGTGCATAAATCGCACCGACTCGTAAATGTCGCTGTAACGATTCACCACCGGACTGTTGAGAATCCGCAGCTTGGGCGCATCCGCGATGGACGGCACCGTATCTTCAAAAACCGGCAGCGGTTTTTTGGCGGCATCAACGGCAGTTTGCGCTGCATTGGCCCGTCCGTGGAAGCTGAAAAACACCGAAAAAGCAAACAACGCCAGCAGGGTCGTGGACATCTTTTTGGGATGCGCTCCGAGCACCGGGAAGATAAACACGAACACCCGGTACAAAAACATGAGCGTAGCGATCAGCCCCACGGTGATAAACACCTCCCCCAGGGCCGGGAAGTACTTTTCAATCATGTACGGCGGTGTATAACTGGTTACAAAAACGTTGATGCGGTTTAACAAAATACCCAGCACCCAGATCGAGGATACAAAAAACAGCCAGCCGGCGGACTGGCGCACCCGTTTGAACAGCAGCAGCACAAAGGGAAAAATAGCGCCGAAAACCAGTTCCACCACAAATGCATTGGTTTGAAAGGTACCGTCCAACAGGTAGACGTATGTACCGCGCACAATCATATCCCCGATTTTGAACACCAGGTAAATGCCCATTAAAAGCGGCATGAACCTGGCCAGCGGTGTGAGCACCTCCATTTCCGGCGGCCGGTTGAAAGACTTGGCCACGATAATGGATTCAACGGTCACCATGGGATAGCCGGCGGCAAAAGCAGACAGCAAAAACAGCAGCGGCAAAATAGGCGTGTACCACAGGGGATGAACCTTGTAAGGGGCAATGAGCATCAGGGATCCGAGACTGGATTGATGCAGACAGGACAATACAATGCCGAGGATAATAAAAAAGAACATCACCTTGCCGAGAAGCTTGTCGGCGATGGTCAAAAACCCTTCCACGGCACCATTTAAGGCCCCCAGGGGACCGGGCAGGCGCACCCGCCCTTTAAAGCGTTCGATGACAATGGGAATAAACTCGATGTACAGCACATGTAAATAAATCATCACGCACATGGCCACTTCAAACAGCACGGAGGTGCCGTTGTGATTGAACAAGGGGCTGGTGATGTTCCAGTAGCGTCCAATGTCCACCAACAGGCCCAGCACCACAAAGGTGTATCCCAGCATGGCGGTGAGCAGGGCCGGGCGGATGACGGCATGATACTGATCACGGTTGAACACGTAAGCAATGGCACCCGTGGTGAACCCACCGGCAGCCAGGGCCACACCGGAAGCCACATCGATTCCGATCCAGATGCCCCAGGGAAATTGGTTGTTCAGGTTGGCCACCTTGCCGATGCCGAAAAGAAACCGCACGATCACAAAAGCCAGCCCCACCGCCATCAGCGCCAGCAGCACCATGACTCCCGGGGTTAAAAACTTTTCCTCTGCAAGCGGCGCCGCTTCATGATGCATGTTCATCAGGAGTCTCCTTTCTCTTCGGTATCGTCTTCGGAGCCTTTTTCGCTGCCTTTTAAATAGCCGGTGGCCCACATGATGCCGCCGAGCACCGCAAACAGACCGATGGGCGCGGCAAAATACTGAAACAGTCCGTGCTGGATGGCCTCGGTCAGCCGGGGCGGCGCCTTGGTGCCAAGTTTGGGAAAGCCAATGCGTTCAAAAGGTTCTGCGGCCAGATACAGCCAGGAGGTTCCCCCCACTTCATGTTCTCCATAAATATGATCGACATATTTTCCGGGATTGTTTTTCATCTTCCAGCGGGCCAGCCGCAACAACTCGGATTTTTTCCCGAAGGTGATGACCTCCCGTGGACAGACCTGGGCGCAGGCCGGCAGGCCGCCGTCTTTAATATAATTGAAACAGAAGGTGCATTTTCTCACCTCGGGTGTCAGGGCGTTGTGATACTCATAGGCCGGCACCTGGAAGGGGCAGGCCACCATGCAGTAACGGCATCCGATACACTTTTTAACGTCATAAATCACCGAACCGTTGGGCTGTTTGGTCAGTGCGCCCACAATACAGGCTGAGACACAGGACGGGTCATTGCAGTGCATGCACTGGAATTTTACAAATGTCGGGCGCTTGCGCCAGGTCAGCGAGCCGATCTGCTGCGGGTAGTACTTGTTGACCACGGTATAGGAAGTCTCGTCCATGCGCCGCTCGTTTTCCAGCACGGTCAACTCTTCAAAGGACTCTTCGGGTTTGGGCAGGTGATGACGCTCATTGCAGGCCTGTTCACACTTGCGGCACCCGACACAAAGGGTGGTGTCCACCAGGCACCCGTAACTGTCGGCTGCCGGCGCGGACACCTTGGAAGCCTGCGCTGTCCTGTCCGTAGTTGCCAGAGGCGCTGCAGCCAGCGCTCCGGAGATCTTTAGAAAATTCCGTCGATTTATTTCCATTGCGATTCCCCGTGTCTTGATTGATGATCCATATTTAATAAAATCGTAAAAAGTTTGATTTCAAGTTTTTTCGATGGATATCCGGTATGTTTCGCCTTCTTTCTGCTGATTGACAACTCTGTCCGCTGAACGGTCGACGATCAGAATAATGTTTTCCACCACATCCGGGTCCCCGGCCAATACCTCCAACACCTCTTTGGAACACAGGTTTTGCAGGGCACTTTTGAATTTGAGCAAACACATCGGCCATGCAACGCCGGTCAAATTCAGTTCTGATTTTGAAGGCATTTTTCTACCTGTTAGACCGTTTAATTAGAATTAAGGCAGCAACCTCTGCAACACTCATGCCCGGTTGGACAACATGGCTAAATAAATTTTAACTTGCTGTTATAATTTGATAAATAAATTCCCATATTTTCCTTGCTCCACTCGGATACTTCGTGCTATCTAAACATGTGTTTAAACGCTTAAACAGTTGTATAGAGGGTGCAACAACATGAATGAACGGGAAATAAACCGCTACTGGAAAAAAATTGTCAACACCATGAGCGAAGGCCTGATGATGGTGGGACCCGACGGCACCATCGTCACCGTAAATCAAGCCTTCGAACAGCTGACCGGGTATACGGCCGCAGAGATCATTGGCAGACCGTGCACAATGCTGGAGTGTGATGCCTGCGAAGGCACCCTGAGGGCCTCGGAGCATAAGTGGTGCAGATTGTTTGAAAAAGGCGAGGTTATAAAGTGTCGCTGCCACATTTTAAACAAGGAAGGCTCCTATGTTCCGGCCCTTAAGAACGCCGCCGTTTTAAAAGACGATGACGGCACACCACTGGGAGCAGTGGAGATCCTGACGGATCTTTCGGAACTGGACCGCCTGGACCAGCAGGTGGAACAGCTTTCCCGCCGCATAGATGCAGAGGAAGGCTTTCACGGCCTCATCGGCAAGTCCCCGGCGATGCAAAAGGTCCTGGATGTCATCCAAAAGGCGGCCGGAAGTGAAGCGCCGGTGATCATTTACGGCGAAAGCGGCACCGGCAAGGAACTTGCGGCACGGGCCATTCATCAGTTGGGCCGCAGAAAAAAAGGACCCTTTGTCCAGTTCAACTGTGCCGCCCTGAACGAAGCACTGCTGGAAAGTGAACTGTTCGGTCACATCAAAGGTGCCTTTACCGGAGCCTACCGCCATCGTCAGGGACGCTTCGAGGCGGCCAGCGGCGGCGATATTTTCCTGGACGAAATCGGAGATGTACCCCTACCCATCCAGGTCAAACTGCTCCGAGTTCTGGAGACAAAACAGTTTGAGCACGTGGGCGATCACCGGCCCATTTCGGTGGACGTTCGCATCATAACGGCAACCAACAAAAACCTTGAAGAACTGATTGCCAGCAAACAATTCCGTGAAGATCTTTTTTTTCGCATCAACGTGTTTCCCATCCACCTGCCCCCGCTAAGGGATCATTTGGAGGACATTCCCCTGCTGGTCAATACCTTCATGCGACGCCTGCGAGCCAGAACCGCAAAAAAAATATCCGGGCTGACAGCGACGGCCATGGAGCGGTTCATGCAATATAGCTGGCCCGGAAATGTCCGGGAGCTGAAAAGCGCCCTGGAATTTGCCTTCGTCATCGCCGAAAGCGGTTTGATCGACATCGACCAGCTGCCCCCCAAAATTACGGAACCCCGGTCGAAAACGATCCAGTCGGGACCCATCCCGTCGGCAGAGATCCAATTCGCGGATTCGCAGAACCGGTTGCCGCCTGCATACCGCTCTGAAGAACCTGCTGAAAAAACAGCATTGATTGCCGCCCTGCGCCAAACCAGCGGCAACCAATCCCAGGCTGCCCGGATTCTGGGTATTAACCGAGTGACAGTATGGAACCGTATGAAAAAATACGGTATCGATTTAAAAAAGGTTTTGTCAGCCTAGCACCACCTCCAAAAATCTTCACATAAAATCGGGCAAATCATCTAATTTTTTCCTTGACAACCTGCCTTGAAATACCCATTTTTATATTATAAGCATATGCTCATTAATAGGCGAATCAAGCAATTGCGGGACAGCTGAATTCCAAGCCCGTTGCCAATTACGGATGGCTGGCAGTTCTTGAGGATTGAAATCACCTTATACCGCACAGCTTCGGAATCTCGCGTGACGATTGAGTCTAAAATAAAACGTTACCGAACGTTACTTTTTGCCAGGAGATAGCGTTTTTCTCGCGGATCAACCAGAATTATCAGTATTAAGACCGGTCAGCATTGAAAAATGAATTGCTACTATTTAATAATGTTTACAGGTAATTATAGTTTCTCCCGCCCTGGTAACAAACATGTTCCCAATCGATGGCATCAATTATGCAGCTCGTCAAAATGAAAGACCTTAAGAAAGAAAGTGACAAGCTTTAAGCAATGCAAATTATCTGCATATTCAAGCATGCCTTGATGATCAGCTTCTTCGTTTTTGTGATGATGCTTTTGGTCGATTTTATCGAAAT